>CACIIZ010000052.1 GCA_902586855.1 uncultured Alphaproteobacteria bacterium
GTCGCTTCTCCCAAGCCAGAGGCTCCACCCGAAATTATAGCAACGCTGTTTTCAAAATTCATTTTGGCCTCCCAATTAGACCCATTCTCTATTGTGGTTTGACTAGCCTCTCCCTATGTAGGGCATTTTTGTTGCCATTATTGTCATGAATTGAACATTTGTATCGAGAGGCAAATTAGCAATGTTAAGAACACTCGCTGCTACATGTTTCGGATCAATCGTAGCTTCTGGTTTCACCGACCCATCTGCCTGAGGCACGCCCGTCTTCATTTTTTCGACCATGTCAGTTCGAGCATTCCCAATATCTATCTGGCTGCATGTTATACTGAAAGGCCTACCATCTAAAGAAATTGATCGTGTTAGCCCTGTTATCGCATGCTTACTAGCAGTGTAAGGCGCAGAGCCAGGACGTGGAACATGGGCAGAAACAGATCCGTTATTTATAATGCGACCTCCTTGAGGCTTTTGCTTTCTCATTAGCCTAAAAGCGGCTTGTGCACAAAGAAAAGATCCGTTGAGATTAATATCAATAACTTCTTTCCATTCCTGATATGTCATTTCATCAAGTTTTTTTGAGGGATTTCCAATGCCAGCATTATTAAATAGGACGTCTATTCTTCCCCATGTCCGGATCAGAGTTTCGAAACTGGTATTCACCTCATCTGGGTTTGATACATCACACGGTAAAACAAGTGTATGCGGGTTCTCATTTGCGGTTTTTCTGAGAGTACTTTTATTCCTTCCGATCAGAGCAACTTTAAAATTCTTTGCTAAAAATTTTTGGACACAGGCCTTACCAATACCACTTCCAGCACCAGTGATTACGATTACTTTGTGTACGATATTCAACTTCTTATCCCTTTTTTAATGGTTGTCCCGAGGAATTATTTTCGCAATCTTTTTATAAGCTGTAGCCAATTCTAGACAGCCACCATCAGCAAGCTGCCCCACATTTTTTCTATATATTTCTTGCCAAGGTGTCTGATTTTCTATTTTAGGAGCAACCCAATTCTTTTTTCTTATTTTCCATTCATGATCAGGAATCTCTGCATTTAGGGTGCAATTATTTAGATTGAGTGTAACTTTATCACCCGTTTCGAGGAAAGCTAATCCTCCTCCTACAACGGATTCCGGCGAAGCATTTAAAATGGAGGGGCTTTCTGAAGTTCCTGATTGCCTTCCATCTCCAACGGTCGGTAGGTGGCTGATACCTTTCTTCAGGAGTTTATCCGGGGGTTGCATATTAACAACTTCGGCTGATCCAGGATAGCCAATGCATCCCACTCCCCTGATGAAAAGTATAGTTTCTTCATCAATTTGTAATTTTGGATCATTTAGTCTTTCATGATAATCTTCTGGTCCCTCAAAGACCATTGCCTTTGCTTTCAAAATATTCTCCTCGCCAGGTTTAGAAAGAAATCGGGCTTTAAAATCCTCTGAAATGACAGAAGTTTTCATCAGGGCACTATCAAATAGATTGCCTGATAATACCAGGAATCCTGAGTTTTTTCTAAGAGGAGCCTTCACCGTGGTTATTACATCGTGATCTTTGCTTGCTTCATGTTGGACTAAATCTTTGACTTTTTTGCCAGAAACAGTGATTGGTTGTCCATGAAGTAGTTTTGCAGTGTAGAGTTCCCCCATTACAGCTGGAACCCCACCACTTCTGTAAAATGCTTCACCAAGATATTTTCCCGCAGGCTGCATATTAACCAAAAGTGGGATATGAAAACCGATATGTTGCCAATCTTTGACTGAGAGTGATACTCCAGCATGTCTAGCTATAGCTTGGAGGTGAGGTGGTGCATTAGTGGAACCTCCAATTGCTGAATTAACAATTATGGCATTTTCAAACGCTTTTCTTGTGAGAATATCAGAAGGTTTGAGGTCATCATAAACCATTTCCACAATTCTTTTTCCAGTTAAGTATGCCATGGACATTCTCTCTCTGAAGGGAGCCGGAATAGCAGAACACCCTGGCAGGCTCATACCTAAAGCTTCGGCCATGGCGTTCATTGTGGATGCAGTTCCCATGGTATTACAATGGCCCAAGCTGGGTGCAGAGGCACAGACCCTTGAAATGAATTCTTCATAATCTATTTTACCCTCAGCTAGCAGGCGTCTTCCCTCCCATACAATCATTCCAGAACCAGCCAATTTCCCTTTCCACCAACCATCTAACATTGGTCCTCCTGAGAGGACGATGGCAGGAAGATCTACTGTAGCTGCTCCCATAAGCATCGCGGGGGTGGTCTTGTCACATCCTGTTGTTAGCACTACACCATCAATTGGATAACCATGTAAAACTTCAACCAAGCTAAGATAGGCTAAATTTCGGTCCAAAGCGGCGGTAGGCCTTTTCCCCGTTTCTTGTATTGGATGCACGGGAAAGGCCATAGGAATACCTCCAGCATCCCTTATTCCAGCTTTTATGCGATCCATTAGGAAGACATGAATTTTGTTGCAAGGTGCTAGATCAGAACCGGTTTGGGCAATCCCTATGATGGGTCTTTCTGATTGGAGCTCTTCTCTCGTGAATTCTTGGTTTTGATAACGTTCCACATAAAGTGCTGTCATGCCTGGATTATTAGGATTGTCAAACCATTCCTGTGAGCGGAACTTTTTGTTGGCTTTTGTGGACTTCATGCTGGCTCTCCTCAGTCTGTCGAAAAGTGGCTTGTTCAATTGTCGTATAGATTGGTGACAACTTCAATAGGTTGAAGGCTATTATTCATTACGAAAGGGGTAAAATGTTCTCACCTTAGAAACCAAACTTATAACTTATATTCTCTTTTCCAAAAATCAGTAATAAGCTTGTAACATAGTTTTTGTAAAGTGGTGGTAATTTAACTAATGCTAGTCGAATCTCTCTATCTTTGAGTAAGTGTAGAAATGACCAGAACTCAAAAAAATTCAGAAATTTCAAAGTTCAAGATTTGTTCTGTAGGAGAACCAATGATCGAATTAGCTTATGAGCATGGGGATGAGGGTTTATTCTTTTTTGGCGTGGCTGGAGATACTCTAAATACTGCAGTTTATCTTAAAAGAATATTAGCTGCTTGTGCTGATGTTTGCTATCTTACAATTTTAGGAGGAGATCCACTTTCAAAAAAGATCCAAGATTTTATCGAGTCTGAAGGTATAGATAGCAGATTTATTAGGACAAATAGTGGGAAAAATTGTGGAATATATTTAATCCAAAATGATGATCATGGTGAAAGGACATTCCACTACTGGAGAGAAAAATCAGCAGCCAGAACTCTTTTCTATTTAGAGACTGACTTTCAATGCTTAGAGGTTTCTGATATTATCTACTTTTCTGGAATAAGTTTGGCGATATTGAACCAAGAAAAACGAATAAGACTATTGCACTGGCTGGAAAGCAAAGCCCAAACAAAAACCATACTTTTTGATGTTAATTTCAGAAAATCTTTGTGGCCAGATTTAAAAGATGCGAGGGAAACGCTCAAGAGAGCAATGAAGATTTCAACCATTTGCTTCCCTTCCAGGGAAGACCTTTTAATATTGTTTGGTTCCACTGAAAACTTATGTTTCTTAAAAAAATACTGTAAGAATGTGGGAGAATTCTTTGTGGTCAAGAACGGAGGGATGGAGTCCCCTGAAATTATATTACCTGAAGGCCCATCAGTAAGGCTTCCAAGCTTTAAGAAGTGTAGAAAAGTCAAGGATGCAACAGGGGCTGGCGACAGTTTTAATGCGGGATTCATAAGCGCTTATTTAATGGGGAAGAGCCTTTCAAATTCGTTAAGTCATGGCAATGATTTGGCACAAATTACCTTAAAAACCAAGGGGGCGATATGTTCGGAGAGAGATATAGAGAAATTCAAGTTAGAAGAATGATCAAAGATATCGAATCAAACTAGGTGTGTTATGGAAAAAGTTTCAATTCTAATAGTTGGAAAGTATGCAGAAATTGAATGCAATTTGGACAGATTTAGAGATCATTTTAATGTGCTTAAGTTAAGTGATTTAAGTGACATTAATAAGATTGATGAGCCTGAACTTAAAAAGGTGCAAGCCATAGCTTTTAAAGGCCATTCCACACTTAATTCGAATACATTAAAGAAACTTCCTAGCCTGAGATTGATATCTAATTTTGGGGTAGGGTATGAGACAATAAATGTGGCGGACGCCAAGGCAGCTAATGTTTTAGTAACTTACACTCCTGACGTATTAAGTGATGACGTAGCAGATTTGGCCTTGGCTTTATTATTTGGTGTCTCAAGACATCTTTTGCAGGGAGATGATTGGATTAGATCTGGATCATGGCGTGAGAAGGGAGAAATGCCTTTAAACAAGAAAATTTCTGGGTCAACTTGTGGAATAATTGGATTAGGTCGAATTGGTTTTGAGATAGCCAAACGTTTAGAAAGTTTTAAGATCAAAATACATTATTATTCCAGAAGTAGAAAAAATGTTTCCCAAAAATGGATTTACCATAAAAGTCCAGTAAATTTAGCTAAAGTTGTAGATAATCTTTTTGTTTCGTTAGTGGGAGGGGAAGGAACACGTGGTTTTGTTTCTAGTGAAGTGTTGGATGCACTAGGACCAAGAGGTATTTTGGTAAATATTTCTAGAGGTTCAACAATTAATGAAACGGCATTACTTGAAGCATTGGAGAAAAAGAAAATTTATGGAGCAGGCTTAGATGTTTTTGAGAATGAACCTAATATTAATGCCCGATTTTTGAGTTTAAAAAACGTTTTTATACAACCCCATCAGGGTTCGTGCACCCGAGAGACTAGGAAAGCTATGGGTGAACTGCAGTTCCAGAACATTTTGGAGTGTTTAGCTGGTCGCAAGGCGTTGACCCCAATTCCGGAGATGAATTAATTAGGAAAAGGCTACAACACGCTGCTTTTGTGTTCCTAGATTCTGAATTTCTACTTCCATAACATCTCCATTCTTGAGAAAAGTGGGTGGAGTCATTCCATTTCCCACTCCTTCTGGGGTGCCAGTGGCGATAATATCGCCCTCCCTTAACTCCATGAAACTGGTGAGGTGAGAGATTATTTGGCTAACAGAAAATATCATGTCTGAGGTATTTGATTTCTGAACCGTACGCCCATTTACTTTAAGGCTTAACGTTAGATTCTGGGGGTCTGAAATTTCATCATTTGTAACTAGAAAGGGACCAATAGGTCCAAAAGTTGGAGCTGATTTCCCTTTAATCCATTGTCCACCATGATCAAATTGAAATGATCTTTCAGATATATCATTTACAATGCAATAACCTGATACTACACTTAAAGCTTCTTTTTCTGGGACGTGGAAGCAATTCTCTCCAATAACAACACCCAGTTCAACCTCCCAATCAGTCTTTTTCGAACCTTTTGGGATAATCACATCATCATAAGGTCCAGAAATAGCCGACGTTGCTTTGGAAAAAATTATAGGTTCAGAAGGAGGTGCGACTCCTGTTTCTATGGCGTGTTTTGCATAATTCAATCCAATGCAATAAAAATTTGGAACATCGACCAAACAGCTCCCTAACCTAACATTTTTTGGCACTTCGGATAATTTTTCAGGGTCAATGGTTCTGATTTTTTCTAATGAACTTAGAGATACTGAATTATTACCGAAGTCCAAGAAATATTCTGTGAGGTCTTTAATACGTCCCTTGGAGTCAATTAAACCTGGTTTTTCCTCATTTTTTTCTCCAAAGCGCACCAATTTCATATCAAAACCAACTTCTCAAATTTTTGTAATTGTTTTAGTACTTAGCTTAACTAACCGCTCTATGATTCTATGACCTAGTCATGAAAAATAAACCGCACGACATGGTTACATAGTGTAAAACTTGGAGCAATGGAAAAATAAAACTGAATTCACCTATTGACTATTGTTGTCAGACAGCTTCCTTATTTTGACTTTACATGTTATTATACAATATCTCTATATTACTTTGGAATAGCTAACAACGGATTTCCTGCAACTTTGAGGAGAAGATTAAAATTAAAAGTTGTATAGTAATCCAAATAAATGGAAAAAACTGAATGCTCGATGATATTGGAGAATCCATGATATTACTATCATACTAACAGCATGATTTCCTGATTTTATGCATGATTGTATCTTTAAATTAAGTGAAGACGATAATGTGGTTGTGGCCAGAAGGATGCTGCAAGTTGGCGAAGCTGGAGTATCGTCGAGCATTCCCTCGGGGCATAAGATTGCATCTGAAGAGATTAGTCAGGGTGGGGCTGTCATTAAATATGGCCAACCTATCGGTTATGCTAAACAGTTAATAAGACCGGGAGAACATATGCACACACATAATATTGAATATCGAGATGTGTCCAGGACTTACCATTTTTCAACAAGATTAAAACGACTCCCTGAACCAAAGAGTAAATCGGAGTTCTTTGGTTTCAAAAGATCCGATGGGTCTGTTGGAACAAGAAACACTATAGCTATTCTAACATCCGTTAATTGTTCTGCAACTGCAGCTAGGATGATAGCTGAGCATTTTACAAAAGAAAAAATAAGTGAATATCCGAACGTTGATGGAGTTAATGCTTTTGTTCACGGTACGGGTTGCGGTATGGCCGACTCTGGTGAGGGATTTGAGAGTTTGCAGAGAGTAATGTGGGGCTATGCTAAGAATCCAAATGTTGCAGCGGTTTTAATGGTAGGTTTGGGTTGTGAAATGAACCAGATTGATTGGCTACTAGATGCTTATCAGATTCAAAAAGGACCGCTGTTTAATGTGCTAAATATACAACAAGTATGTGGGTTAAAAAAAACAATCAACAAGGGCATTGAGCAAATCAGTGAGATGCTTCCGTTGGTTAACTCTAGCAAAAGAACTTTGTGTCCTGCCTCATCACTAGTCCTTGGACTGCAGTGCGGAGGTTCAGATGCTTGGTCTGGAATAACAGCCAATCCGGCTTTGGGCCGTGCTTGTGACTTACTGGTTGCGCAGGGGGGAACAGGTGTTTTGGCAGAAACTCCAGAGATCTACGGTGCGGAACATCTGTTGACTGAGCGAGCTATCAATTCTGAGATCGGGAAAAAGCTTTTGGATCGAATAAAATGGTGGGAGGATTATACCGATAGAAATTTTGGTTCTATGGATAACAATCCTTCTCCAGGAAATAAGTCTGGAGGCCTTACGACTATCTTAGAGAAATCGTTGGGAGCGGTATCAAAGGCAGGAACATCAAATTTAAATGGCGTTTACAAATATGGGGAATCTATACTCAGTAAAGGCTTTGTATTCATGGATAGCCCAGGTTATGACCCAGCTTCAGTGACTGGCCAGATTGCGAGTGGGTGCAATATCATTGCTTTTACTACAGGTCGAGGGTCTGCCTTCGGATCCAAGCCTTCACCCTGCATAAAAATAGCATCGAACTCAGAGTTGTTCAAAAAAATGTCTGAAGATATGGATATAGATGCAGGCAAAGTTCTCTCAGAAAATAGCTCTATCGAGGAAGTAGGAAAAATGATTTACGAGCAGATTTTAACTGTGGCCTCTGGTCAAAAAACAAAATCAGAAGTGCAAGGTTTGGGAGATTATGAGTTTGTTCCCTGGCAAATAGGTGCCGTAATGTGATATGGCATTGGGGCTAACTACTAATTAGTTAGATAATGGACGATTTCTTATCATCCCCAAAAGGAGGACTTCTATGAGGCTTAATGGAAAAAAAGTGTTTATTACTGCCGCGGGTCAAGGAATCGGAAAGGCTATTTGTGAAAAATTTATTTCAGAAAAGGCAGAGGTTTATGCTACGGATATTAATAGTGAATTTGTTGGAAATTCACTTGCTAGTAGAACCAGTATTTTAGATGTCACTAATAAGAAATTACTTCAGGAAGAAATTGCTGCATTTGATCCAGATGTCTTGGTTAATTGTGCTGGATTCGTCAACGTGGGAAGCATTTTAGAAGCTTCTGATGAGCAGTTTGATTCTGCGATGTCGTTGAATGTGAAATCAATGTTTCATTCAATTCAAGCTGTAATACCATCTATGCTGGAAAAGAATGCAGGCTCAATCATTAATATCTCCTCAGTTGTTTCCTCGATAATTGGAGCACCAAATAGGTTCATATACGGAGTTTCAAAGGCGGCAGTAATAGGTCTGACAAAATCGGTTGCAATCGAATTTATCGGCCAGGGAATTAGATGTAACTGCATTTGTCCTGGAACTGTTGACACCCCGTCTCTTCATCAGAGATTAAGGGACACTGGTGACTATGAGCAGGCTATGAGAAACTTTGTGGCTAGACAACCTATGGGAAGGATTGGGAAATCGGAAGAAGTAGCAAATTTGGCAGTTTACTTGGCCTCTGACGAGAGTACTTTTACTACCGGACAAGCTCATATTATTGATGGTGGTTGGTCTATTGGCTAGGCTAGAAAATAAAAAATTGAGAGTGATGGACTTATTAAGAAAACCGCATTAAGAAAAATCACTTAGTACCAAAAGAAATCATGTCTATTTCACCTGCCGCAATACTCATTAATGGGAAAACTTTCCTTGAAGTGGCTTACAAAATTAATGATCCAATGAACGAGCTATAAGTTCTTTCATTATTTCGTTTGAACCTCCATAAATTTTTTGTACTCTTGCATCTGCATACATTCTGGAAATAGGATAATCCAAAATATATCCGTAACCTCCGTGTAATTGCAGGCATTCATCCATGACCTCATTTTGAACCTGGGATCCCCAGTATTTTGCCATAGAAGCCGTAGCTGCATCCAGTTTCCCATCGATGAGTCTGGCTACACAATCGTTTACAAATGAGCGGAGAACTTCGGCTTTAGTCTTTACTTCCGCTAGCTTAAATCTTGTGTTTTGCAAGTCCATAATGCGTTTTCCAAACGCTTTTCTTTCTTGAACATATTTGACAGTTTCTTGAATTGCGAAATCTATTGCTCCTAATGCAGTTATACCAATTAGTAATCTTTCCCATGGCAGTTGTTTCATCATTTGATAAAAACCTTGTCCTTCTTCTTGTCCAATTAAATTAGTAAGTGGTATTTTAATATCATCGAAGAATAATTCTGCGGTATCATTGCCTTTAAGCCCAAGTTTCTTGAGAGGGGTGCCCCTGCTAAACCCATCGGCTTGACTAGCATCTAGTAGGATTAGTGAAATTCCCTTGGCACCAGCAGATTGATCAGTTTTAGCTGCCACAACTATAAGGTCGGCAGAACCTCCGTTTGTGATAAAAATTTTGGAACCATTCAGTTTATATTGATTACCGTCTTTTTTTGCCGTGGTTTTAATCGCCTGCAAGTCTGATCCCGCTCCCGGTTCGGTCATCGCTAGGGCGGCAACTGATGTTCCAGCAATAAGTTTTGGTAACCAATTTTTCTTCTGTTCCTCTGTACCATAAGAATTTAGGTAATGGATTACGATTGATTGGATACCATATCCCCAACCAGAATCGCCTTTTCTTGCTTGCTCATAAACTGTGATAGAATCAAAGCCTATATCCCCTCCAAAGCCCCCTACATCTTCGGATACTGCTCCTCCCATGAGACCAGATTCCCCGGCTTTCTTCCAGAAGGACAAAGGCACTTTGCCTCTATCTACCCACTCTTCAATGTGTGGGGTCATTTCTTCTTCATAAAATCTCTTCACGCTTTCACTGAAGAGCTTGTGCTCTTCTGTGGCCCAGTTATCAAAAGGTGTATATAGTGTCATGTAATTTCCATTTTTTTAATTATCTTTTTGCATTCTGGTTTCAACTAATTCAGCCCAAAATGAGGCTCCTAATGGAAGTGCCTCGTCATTGAAAATATATGTTGGACTATGGACGCCTGAAGAGTTTCCATTCCCAATAAGAATATAAGCTCCTTTCCTAGAGTTTAGCATAAATGAAAAATCTTCTGCTCCCATTATCTTTTCGGCAGCAATGACAGGTTGGCCGCTTACTGATTCTGCTACCCGTGCCGCTGCAGAAGTCTCTTCTACTGCATTTTTCATGACTGGGTAACCTTCACTATAATGGATCTCCGCTGATCCCCCATAGCTCTCAGCGATAGATTTTGATAGTCGGATCAAATTTGTTTTAGCAGTTTCTTGGACTTCTTTTTCAAAGGTCCGTATTGTCCCTTTGAGAAGTATTGTTTCAGGGATAATATTAAATGATTCGGTGTCAGATCTAAAAGTACATACGGATAGAACAACATTTTTAATGGGGTTTATGTTCCGAGATGCAATGCTCTGAAAAGCTGTTACGATATTGCTACCAATCAATATGGGGTCAATTGTTTCTTGGGGTTTTGCAGCGTGGCCACCTTTTCCTTTGACTGTAATACAAAATGTATCAGCAGCAGCAAAGAAATCTCCATCTTTGATCGAAAAAAGTCCCAAATCCAATCCGGGCATATTATGCATCCCATAAACTTCTTGGATTTTAAACTTATCCATTAGTCCATCATCAATCATTTCTTTAGCTCCACCTCCACCCTCTTCCGCGGGTTGAAAAATTACTATTGCTGTTCCATTGAAATTGCGTGTT
>CACIIZ010000053.1 GCA_902586855.1 uncultured Alphaproteobacteria bacterium
TCTACCAGAGTGGGGCTAGCTATGAGAGCGGTCCATGATGACGAAGCAGTGGCTGACCTAATGGGGGTCCACAAACGGGCAATACAAGTTAGCGCTTTTACAATAGGTGGGGCGATCGCTGGCCTTTCTGGTGGACTTTACGCATTGTACTTCGGATTCATTGAAGCTCAATATTTTAATGCTAACATATCAATCTTTGTTCTTCTTTATGTATTGATTGGAGGCACCCAAACTGCATGGGGACCATTAGTGGGTGCCTCATTCTTTACGTTGATTCCCGAAGCCCTAAGAATAGGTGACGACTGGAGATTTTTAATTTTTGGAGTCATAATAGTAATGATGATGATTGTTAGACCCGAAGGAATAGTGACTAGAGATGCACTTGAACGGGTTTGGTCTAAATTATTCCCACAGGAAAAAAATGTCTGAACCAATCCTCAATCTTTCAAGAATTTCTAAAAGCTTTGGCGGTGTTGGAGTCTTGAACGACGTTTCTTTCCATGTCGAAAAAGGTGCTCGACATGCCTTGATTGGACCCAATGGAGCTGGGAAAACTACCCTATTTAATGTAATATCTGGGATACACGAGCCAGACAAAGGAAAAGTTTTTTTTGAAGGCAAGGACTTAAATGGAGTTCCTTCACGAAAAAGAATAAAGAGAGGACTTTCAAGAAGCTTTCAAAATATTCGCCTAATGCCACACTTATCAGTCTTGGAAAACGTAATGCTGGGACAGCACAGTCGATACGCTTTTCTTGATATGATTAAACCTTTATCGTTATCATCAAGATCAACTGGCAAAACTGAAGCAATTGAAACTCTAAGGAGCTTTAATATTGACTTGCATAAAGGTCAGACCGTTTCCAGTCTGCCTTATGGAATAAGAAAGAAAATTGAAGTTGTCAGGGCACTAATGGCTCAGCCTAGACTACTATTGTTAGACGAACCTGCCGCAGGTTTGAACACAGCCGAAACCAATTCGCTGCGAGATTTCTTATTGGAGGTAAGTGATCGAGGGATTACTTTTTTACTAGTAGACCATGACATGCCATTTATTAATAGTCTTTGCAAAAAAGTATCTGTAATGAATTTTGGACAACTCATTTACGATGGTGCAATCAAAGATCTCAAGAAGGATAAAAAAGTTTTAGAGGCTTATCTTGGGGTTGATGGCGAAAATTATGGGGAAGCCCATGCTTGATGTAAAAGAAATCAACGTACGGTATGGACCAATTCAAGCGCTAAAGAGTGTTTCAATTTCAGTTAAGGAGTCAGAAATTGTAACTGTCGTGGGGGCAAATGGAGCAGGGAAATCCTCCCTACTGAGGGCTATAGCTGGCACAGTAAAGGAATCAAAAGGGAGCATAAATTTTGAAGGTAAAAATGTGAATAATTTATCTGCTGCAGCCAGAGTAAAATCAGGGCTAACTTTAGTACCTGAGGGAAGACAAATTTTTGTTAGCATGACAGTGGAAGAAAACCTGTTGATTGGAGCTTATAGCCAGACGGGAACTCAAGTAAAAAGTTCAGTTGAATCTATATTTGATAGATTCAAGAACTTGGCAAATCGGCGACATCAATTAGCATCCGTTTTGTCTGGTGGCGAACAACAAATGCTGGCAATCGGTCGTGCAATGGTTGCAAAACCAAAATTAATGATGTTAGATGAACCCTCACTAGGACTTTCGCCTATTTTGGTAAAGCAGTTATTCGATTTGATAAAAGAGCTAAATAGTCAAGGAATTTCAATTCTCATAGTAGAGCAAAATACAAAACTTGCTCTAAAAGCCGCTAAGCGCGGATATGTATTGGAGCTAGGCACAGTCAGACAACAAGGTAGTGCAACCGAACTCTCAAAAGATAAGGATTTGGCCAAGGCATATCTCGGCGAAACTGCGTAATACTGCGTAATTATGAAATCATTTAGTAAATTCAAAAGGAGAACAAAAATGAAAATATTGAAACCGGTGGTATGGGGAGTATTGGCCCTTTTTCTTTCAGTATCGGGAGGTATTGCTGAGGGAACATTAAAGATCGGTCATATTGCTGGAAGAACAGGTTGGCTAAAAGGACCGGCTTTGTCTGCAACGGTGGCAGTTGATATTGCTGTAGCAGAAATAAATGCTGCTGGAGGGATCAATGGGAAAATGCTCGAAATTATTGAGTTTGATAGTGGATCTGACCCAAAGCAGGCAGCTCTTGCAGCAAAAACACTTGTGCAGGACCATGATGTTTTAGCAATTATTGGACCTTTTTCCTCTGGTGAAGCACAAGTTGCTTTCAATGTTGCTGAAAGAGAAAAAATTGTAATGATGTCAAATGCCTCTTCAGCGCCTGGATTGACAGATGGGAAAGAGTGGGCTTGGAGAATTACAGAAGATGAAGGAAAACAATTTGCGAGGCTCCTGACAACATTTAAGAAGCTAGATTACCCTAGGGATTCAGTTGATATAGTCTATGTTTCCGATGAAGCAATTTCGGCAGTAGTAGGAGAAAAACTATATCCATTCCTGTTGAAAAAGTTCGGGATTAATCATGGCACACCTGTGGCAATAACGTATAAGAGCTTTGATTTAGCTCCTCAAATTGCGCCCATCGTTGCAAACAATCCAGATATGGTAGCTGTTGCGGGGTTGCCTGAGAATGCATCAAAAACTATTCGTGAACTTAAGCGTCAAGGGTACAAGGGTAGAATGATTGGGAGTCAAATATTTGCTGACCCTAACATACTAGAACTTTTTGGAGATATGGCTGAAGGTACGACTTTTATGGCTGGATTTCACGCAGACTCCTCTCCTAAAGCAAGTGCTTTCAACAAGAAATTTGTAAAAGAAACAAAAGCTAAAGGAATTAACAAATTAGGAGCACACCATTCTGATGCTCAATCATATGACGCGGTTTATTTGTATGCCCAAGTTATGAAGGAACAAAATGTTTCAGGAGACAAAGATAAAGTTGTAGAAGATAGATTAGCTATTAAAGAGGGTCTAAAATCTGTGAATTTCTCAGGGATATTGGGAGATAACTTGTGTTTTGCTGGGAATGATGCCGAACTTCCTGGATATGTAATTCAGATTAAAAATGGGAAGTGGACTCTCCTGGATAGCCACAAACCTGATCCCTGTTAGGAAACCGTAAATAATTACTTTAGCTCTGACAAAGGCACCCGCACTGGTGCCTTTGTCTAAAAGGCCCACCGAAAAGGCACTCAAAAGACTCTTAGTAAAACTAAAGTTCTACCGTGTTTGCTGCCATTATGATAGAGTGTTTGCTTGGATGAGAATTAGCCGTACGAAATTAATCTGGACATCTTAGTCAAGATATTTGTTTGCAGGTTTAGGGATATGAAAAATTTGGTTCTAGTTGGTGGCGCTGGCGGAATAGGTCGATCAGTGGCAAATAGAGCTTTAAGAGATGGTTGGGATGTCACCGTAATGGACCTTAAACAATCTCTGAACAAACACCCCCCTATTCAGGGCATAGCATCTAAGATGATTGATTTGACAAAACCAGACAGCATCACTAATGCCTTTTCAGAATTTGAGTCTCTGTCTGGTTTTGTTAATCTTGCTGGCTTCACGTATGGGTTAAAATCAATTGAAACCACTACTAATAGAGAATTTGATGAGGTAATTAACCTGAATTTGCGGGGAGCTTTTGTCGTTTCAAAAGTGGTGATACCTTTGTTAAGAGTTAATGGGGGTTCTATGGTAAATGTAGTCTCTGGGCTAGCATCCAACGTTCGCCCATATTATGGATCCTATGCTGCCTCAAAGGCAGGATTAATTAATCTAACTAAAACATTGGCTTTGGAAGCTGCACCAACGGTCCGCGTAAATGCAATAGGCCCTTCCGCAGTGGACACCGCTTTTTTAAGGGGTGGAACTGGTCGATCCACAGAAACGGAACCTTTGTCATTAGATATTGAAAAATATGTTCAAATGACCCCTTTAGCAAGGATGGCTTTACCTAGGGATATAGTTGGACCAATCATGTTTCTGTTAGGTTCTGATAGTGATTTCATGACAGGGCAAACCCTTTGGGTCAATGGTGGAAGTTACATGCCATGACTGTCGATCAATCATTGGTAGGGAGATCTGTACTGATAACTGGAGGATCCAGGGGACTAGGCCGTCAAATGTGTGTTCAGTTAGCAAAAGCAGGAGTAAAATTATGTTTTACGGCAGAAAAAAGGAGTGGTGTATTTCTTAAAACTCTGGATGACCTTACCGAAATTCTTGGCGACAAAAATGTTTTGGGAGAGGTTGTTGATGTTACTGATCTTGCAGGTATGGAAAAATTGGCTTGGTCCTGTATGGAAAAATTCTCCAAAATTGATGTTCTGATAAATAATGCGGGAAGAGGCATGAGACTCGTTTCAGAACAGTTTAATAAGACTCCATTCAAATTCTGGGAATGTGATCCACCAGCCTGGTCAAAGATCATATCTACCAATATAAATGGGCCTTTTATTGCAACCCGAGCTGTAGTGCCTTTTATGATTCAACAAAAATTTGGTAAAATTATTAATGTTTCAACATCTCCCCAGACAATGATAAGAAAAGGTTACTCTCCTTATGGTCCATCCAAAGCTTTTCTTGAAGCCGCCTCTCGGGCATGGGCAAAGGATCTGGAAGGTATGGGAATAGATGTGAATGTTTTGCTTCCAGGAGGGGCAACAGATACTGACCTTTTGCCTCCATCAGAAAATAAAAAAGGAGCAGATGGTGAGTTACTACCGCCATCAGTCCTCAATGATGCCATCATCTGGCTTGTATCCGACAAGTCAAATGGCATTTCAGGAGGACGCTTCATAGGTAGATATTGGAAAGACCCAAGCGCTCGCCGAAACGATCTAGGATTGCCACCCCAAATAATGTGAAAAAATGATGGGAAACCTGAAATTAGGTAACTTGGACATTACCAGTATAACTGAAATTGAGTCTTTTAGTATCCCTTTGGATACCTTGTTTCCAGATTTTAACATTAAACTTTTAGAGAAAATGAACCCCATAGATCCCGTAATAATGTCTAATGGCTTGGTCCACCTGACAATAAGGTCTTGGCTGATAAAAAAATCAGGAAATTTTATTCTCATAGATAGCTGTATTGGTGCAGAAAAAAATCGCTCCAATCACTCTTCTTGGTATAAGAGATCAGGACGAAAATGGCTTACTGCACTATCAAAAAATGGGCTAAAACCAGAAGACATTGATGTTGTGATTTGCACTCATTTGCATGCAGACCATGTTGGATGGAATACTCGTTTAGAAAATGGAAGTTGGGTCCCCACTTTCCCAAACGCTCGATATATATGTGGGCGCATAGAATACGAGTACTGGGAACATCTTACCAACACAAGTGATAAGCATGGAGCTTTTTCAGATAGTGTGTTGCCAATTGTTAAAGCAGGAAAAATGATCTTAGTTGAGGATAATTATGAAATAGTAAATGGCTTGACTGTCGAAATTGGTCCTGGTCACACCCCAGGACACCTGTGCCTAAATGCCAAAGAGGGAGCAATTTTTTGTGGGGACATAATCCACTCTCCGTTACAGTTAAGTTATCCCAACATTTCTAGTGTATTTTGTGAAGATCCAGTGTTGGCCCGCACTACTCGTAAAAAAATATTATCAAAAGCTGCTGAAACGGGTCAATATCTAATCCCTGCCCATTTCAGAGATCCAGGATGGATAAGAATTAGAGAGACAAAATTAGGTTACAAACAAATTTGAAAATTCCTAGAAAAGCTTTAACTTTGCGAGTACTATGAAGAGTATAACTTTTTTATTAACTCCATGGCTTCATTAGTATTTATTAAATCAGCATATTTAGCACTCATATCGAATAAATTTGCCTGGTGAGGCTCCGAAGCCCTATCTCCTACGGCATCTGATACAACAAGAGTTATAAAATTACTCGAAATGCTATCGACACAAGTAGCTCTCACACATCCTGAAGTAGTTACCCCAGTTAACAACACAGTATCAACGCCCTTACCTTTCAGAATGGGTTCAAGTTCAGTTTTAAAAAATGCACTGGGGTATTGCTTTGTGATGATTATATCGCTACTGAGAAGTTTTAGGTCAGAATGTGTCTTTTGTGAAGACTTACCTTCTTCAAAGCTTGCTAAGGCTGGCACCTTTTTATAAAAAGTACCTCCATCACTTCCGCCTCGCTTATATTTAACTTCAGTAAATACTATTGGAATCTCATTGAAATTTCGTAAGAACGCCAATAGTTTTATTGCATTTTTTAGAGCACTTCTGCAGCCATCACCGCCAAATAAAGGTTCACCCATGTCAAAATAGGCATTAGCAAAATCAATGAAAATTACAGCAATATTTTTTCCGCTAGTCTGAGGACTATGATAATTTGCCTTTGAGTAATTTTCTTTTAAATCTTCAACCAATTCTTTAAATTCCCATTTTCAGTGACAAAATAATCAGATGACCCCTTTTTTTTCTAACGCCAGCAATTCATCATCTGTTTTTTTTAGGATTTCTTTAAAAACATAGCTGTTATGCTCACCTAAATTTGGACCTACTTTCCTTACCTTCCCCGGATTTTTAGAAAGCTTTGGTGCAACATTTTGCATTTTTATTACCCCAAAGTCAGGATGTTCTATATCTATTATAGCTTTCCTTGCGCTAAAATGTGGGTCGTCAATCATGTCTTTTGCTCTATAAATCAAGCCAGAAGGAATTCCATTCGCATTACATAATTCCTCTACTTCCTTTAGATCCTTGGATTTAGTCCACTCGTTAATTAAGTGATCTAACTCAGTTTGATGCCTACCTCTGGCTGTGTGAGAGTTATAGCGTTCATCTAATGCCAACTCAGGTTTACTCATGGCTTCACAGAGTCTAGAAAATACTCTATCTTGATTTGCCCCAATTAAAATCATTTGTTTGTCTTTAGTTTCAAAAATATTAGAGGGAGCTACATTTGGAATTATTGCTCCAGTTCTCTCCCGGGTATAACCAGCTACATCATGTTCAGTTACTAAACTCTCCATCATATTTAAAACTGACTCATATATTGCACTATCAACTACCTGGCCTCTACCTGTTCTTTTTCTAGCATGAATGGCCATTAATGCACCCATGCAAGCATGAATAGCAGCCAGCTGATCTCCTATCGAAATACCCATTCTGCTTGGAGGAGTTTTGGGATCCCCAGTAACATATCTCAAGCCTCCCATAGCTTCCCCTATAGCACCAAATCCCGCACGATTTGAGTAAGGCCCAGTCTGGCCATAGCCCGAAACTCGAACCATGACTAAACCAGGATTTATTTTACTTAAAACATCATAACCAATATTCCAACGCTCCAAAGTTCCAGGCCTAAAGTTTTCTATTAGGACGTCCGCGCTCTTAATCAAATCCTTTATGATTTCTTGCCCTTCTTCAACTCTTAAATTTACGGTTACAGATTTCTTATTACGCGCTATCACAGGCCACCATAACGATTTTCCATGCGGTTTTTCTCTTCCCCATTGTCGCATGGGATCCCCCACTCCAGGTGGTTCTACTTTAATTATTTCTGCTCCAAAGTCCCCCAATAATTGACCACAAAAAGGTCCTGCAAGCAGCTGTCCCATTTCTATAACTCTTAGATCAGATAAAGCCCCAACGTTCTCGTCTATCATTTTTAGAAACTTTCTTTTTGACTTTGCATTTTTTTTTGCACTAATAGTTCACGAATAATTATATTAAGTCAATTATTTCTGATGAAGAAGAGCTTAACGTAAAAAGGATTGAATTAAGATGGAAGAATACTTTGAGATTGTCGAGGTTTCCCCGCGTGATGGACTTCAAAACGAAAAAAAAATCTTAGCAACTAACCAAAAGATTGAATTGATTACTCGCGCAATTGAGGCGGGATTCACTCGAATAGAAGTTACCAGCTTTGTCAATCCGAAAAGAGTGCCCCAAATGTTTGATGCCGACAAATTAGTCCAAAACTTGCCAAAAAAAAACGGGAAAGACATCAAATATATAGGATTAGTTTTGAACGAGCGTGGGTTTACGAGAGCATTAGAAAGTGGTTTAGATGTAGCAAACTATGCGATAGTAGCAAGTGATACTTTTAGCATCAAAAATCAAGGTGCGCCAACGTCAGAGAACCTTGAAACTCTCAGGAAGATCTGTTCCGATTCAAGTAAAAAGATAAAGATTGCTGTTACTATCGCTGCAAGTTTTGGTTGTCCTTTTGACGGTGAAATTTCGGTAAGTCATCTATTATCAATAATCAATAAAATCGCAAAAATGGGCCTGACTGAGGTCTGTCTCGCAGATACAATTGGTGTAGCTACCCCGAAAGACATAAAGACCAAATTGAGAGCTATAAAAGAATCTTTTCCTTGTCTTAACATCAAGCTCCACTTACATAATACCCGAAATACCGGTATCGCAAATGCATGGGCAGGGATTGAACAGGGAATAATCGGGTTAGAGTCTAGTTTTGGAGGTTCAGGAGGATGTCCTTTTGCTCCGAAAGCTACCGGAAACATTCCTACCGAAGATTTACTATATATGCTAAATCGTTCTGGGATTAAAACTGGCCTTTCTTTATCAAAGTCTATTGAAACAGCGAATTGGCTCGAGAAGCAATTAGAAAGAAATCTACCAGGTCTTGTTAAAGAAACTGATGTTTTTCCTCCCTCCAAATACTAAAACCTTTTATCTAGTAAGGTTTGTATCCGATAAAATTTGACCTCTTAAGTTTTTCATGGTGGGTGATGAGAGACTCGAACTCCCGACATCTTCGGTGTAAACGAAGCGCTCTACCAACTGAGCTAATCACCCTTTTCATTACCATAATGTTAAAATAGCCCTTAATAGGTAAAGTGCAATTTATTTTTCAAAAAAAGTTTGACCTGCCTAAACACCAATCAGTGGGCTCTCGTTGGTTCTGATTCAATTTCATCTTCCCCGCCCTTTGAATCTGATGAGTGTGCTAAATAATCACTTGGGTCCCATTTAATAGCTTGTGGTTTTTCTATTAACGCTGCTTTCAGCACTTCGCTAACATGTGATAGGGGTATTATTTCAAGTCCATTTTTTACTTGGTCAGGAATTTCCCGAAGATCCTTGGCATTTTCCTTTGGTATAAGAACACACTTGATCCCTCCCCTAAGCGCTGCTAATAGCTTTTCTTTTAAACCTCCGATCGGTAGTATATTTCCTCTGAGAGTAACTTCCCCAGTCATAGCAAGATCTCTTCGAACAGGAATTTCAGTCAGTACTGAAACTATCGAGGTCACCATAGCTATGCCGGCTGATGGACCATCTTTCGGAGTTGCCCCTTCTGGGACATGGACGTGAATATCCATCTTCTCAAACAGTGGGGGTTTGATACCTAAGGTTGGAGCTTTTGAACGTACAAAGCTAGAAGCAGCATCAATACTTTCCTTCATGACATCCCCCAACTTTCCGGTTGTTTTCATTCTACCTTTCCCAGGCAGCTGCAAGGCTTCGATAGAAAGTAAGTCTCCTCCTGTTTCAGTCCAAGCCAATCCTGTAGTGACCCCAATCTGGTTCTCTTCTTCTGCCAAACCAAATTTGAATTTCTTTACTCCCAAAAACTCGTCAAGGTTCTTTACACCGATCCTAACTGTTTCCACATCACCTTTTACGATTTTCGTAAGTGATTTTCTACACAGTTTCGCAATTTCTCTCTCCAAGTTGCGAACACCTGCCTCTCGAGTATACCGTCTAATTATTTCCAATAGGGCTTTTTCATTTATATTAAATTCTGAATCTCTTAAACCGTGAGCTTTTTTCTGCTTGGTTATTAAATGCTCTTTAGCAATATCTTTTTTTTCTATTTCAGTGTAGCCTGCTATACTTATAATTTCCATCCGATCCAAAAGCGGTCTCGCCATATTATAAGTGTTTGCCGTAGTAATAAACATTACGTTTGACAAATCATATTCGACCTCCAAATAATGATCTGTAAAGGTACTATTTTGCTCTGGATCCAGAACTTCTAGCATCGCACTCGCCGGATCTCCTCTAAAGTCTCTCCCCATTTTGTCTACTTCGTCGAGAAGAATTAATGGATTCGTTGTTTTCGCCTTCTTCATTGATTGGATGATTTTTCCTGGCATCGAACCAATATACGTCCTCCTATGACCCCGGATTTCACTTTCATCATGCACTCCTCCAAGAGCAATCCGAATAAACTCTCTACCTGTGGCTGCTGCCACTGATTTTCCTAGAGAAGTCTTTCCGACACCGGGTGGACCTACTAAACATAAGATCGGTCCTTTTATTTTCTTGGAC
>CACIIZ010000054.1 GCA_902586855.1 uncultured Alphaproteobacteria bacterium
TGCACCTCTTGTTCGGGTTTTGCTTACTCATCAAACTAGAGCTGAGACATCGATACTTTCAAAATTTACCACTACAAGGAACAGAATAATTTTACATTCAGATCCAAGCTTAATGCCAAAAATTAGAAAAGTCTGGTCTAGCTGGAATTTTCTACATTATTCCAATAAGAAGTTAGAGGAGGAACCACCGACCGTAACTTATTGGATGAATAGACTACAGGGAATAGAAGAGAACTATAATTTTTTTGTTTCATTAAACCCAAGAGATGAGATTGACCATTCCAAGGTGTATTATCAGACAGAGTATGACCATCCCCGATTTGATCTTGATACATTAAAAGCGCAAGTGGAAATTGAAACAATACAGGGAAATGGTGGCATATGGTATGCGGGAGCTTGGTTAGGGTATGGTTTTCATGAAGATGGATTTTTATCATCTCTAAAAATTGCTGAAAGATTTGGCTGTATACCCACATGGTTAACTTATAAAGTTAACCAAGAATGAAGATTTCTGAGTTAAGAATCAATGGCTATAAATAACTGCATATATATTGGAAACGTTATGCATATGAGGCTGGTTCCTAGAAAGCATAAGTTCCGCTATAAAATATTTAGTTTGTTTTTAGACATTGACTCGCTTGAGAATATAAATGCCAGGCTAAAACTCTTCAGTTTGAATGGATTTGGACCAATATCCATACACTATAAAGACCACGCAGCAAGGAATGGTCAGGAACTAAGACCCTGGGTAGATTCATTATTAGCAAAGCATGATTTACCTGCGGCAGAAAAAGTATTTCTATTGAGTTTTCCAAGGATTTTTGGTTTTGGGTTTAACCCACTCTCGATTTATTTTTGCTATGTTCGTGAAAATCTTTGTTCCGTGATTTACGAAGTAAAAAATACACATGGAGACCAGATACCTTACGTTTTTCCTGTGGAGGTTAATAGAGATGGCATGATCCGACATCAACGAAAAAAGGAAATGTATGTATCTCCATTTTTAGACATGAAACAAATTTATTTTTTCACTATTCAACCACCTGGTAGAAGATTGGCGGTGCGAATTAAGGAGACTGGAGCTGAAGGCAAGGTTTTAATAGCTACACAGAATGGAAAGTTTAAGGCGCTAACCGACCAAAATCTTCTGAAGGTATTGCTCTCTTATCCATTAATGGGCTTTAAGGTTATTCTTGCAATTCATTGGCATGCACTTAGATTATTCCTAAAAGGGGTGCGGTATCATTCTTATGATGATCAGTCACGAGAAAATGGTAAAATTTGATTAATCCAAGGAGAGATTTGTGGGAAAAGTTAATTCGGAGAGTAAATCTAATTTGCCAAGATGGTTCAATGCGGTATCACTTATATTAAGAAACTTGAGGTTTGGCGAGCTACAAATTATCTTGCCAGACAAAAGGTCCTTTCAATTTGTTGGGAGCATAGGAGGACCTAAAGGTAGTATATTTGTCAAAAATCAGGATTTTTTCGCAAGACTAGTCAGAGAGGGGGAGAATGGTTTTCCAGAATCTTATATTGACGGATGGTGGGATACTCCCGATTTGATGGCTGTTTTAGATGTGATTTTGATGAACAATAATGAAATTGGTCGGAGTTTTCCTGGCAGTTTAATTTTTAGGAATTACGAAAGGTTTGTTCATTGGTGGCATTCCAACTCTAAAAAACAGGCAGAGAAGAACATATTTCATCACTATGATTTAGGAAACGAATTTTACTCGAAGTGGTTAGACAGAACCATGACCTATTCCTCTGCGATTTTCAAGACAGACGCTGAAAGTTTAGAAAAGGCTCAAGAAAACAAATATAAGGCCATTTGCGATAGTATCAACCCTAATCATGATGATCATATTTTAGAAATAGGATGTGGTTGGGGAGGATTCATGGAATACGCTATAAAGAAGCGTAAGGTTAAAGTGACTGGATTAACAATTTCAAAAGCGCAACAGGATTTTGCTCAGAAGCGACTTTTTGAAGCAGGTCTTTCTGAACGTGCACAGATATTATTTAAGGACTATCGGAGCGAAACAGGAGAGTATGATGGGGTAGCTTCTATTGAGATGTTTGAGGCAGTTGGTGAAAAGTACTGGCCGCTTTATTTTCAGTCCATACAAAAGTTCATGAAAGGTGGAGCTCGGGCAACGTTACAAATTATAACAATAGCAGATGAATTATTTCCCGAATATAGAAAAAGAGTCGATTTCATTCAGAAATATATTTTTCCAGGCGGTATGTTGCCCAGTATGAAAGCTTTGGATACACAAATTGCGATGACCCATTTGGTGAAAGTAGATACAAAATATTTTGGACCCAGTTATTCTAGAACATTGCGGTTGTGGCATGAAAAATTCAATTCTGTTTGGGGTGAAATTTCCTCAGTAAAATTTGACTCAAGATTTAAAAGAATGTGGAATTTCTATTTGGCTTCATGTGCCGCTGTTTTCCAATCTAAAACTGGTGATGTGGTGCAAGTCACCCTCAAAAGATCTTAAGTTCCCAAAAACAGTTGCGAAAGATTCTAGCATATAGCCTTCCATCCTTACCGTTAGCAGGCTTGTATTTTGGTATATATGTCCTCCTAGGGGAATTTTATTCTAGTGAATTCGGTCTGTCACTTTTCGCAATTGGATGGAGTTTTATACTTGTAAGATTGTTTGATGCTTTTTCAGATCCAATTATGGGTTACGTTAGCGATAGTTTTTCTACTCGGTTTGGGAAACGGAAGCCTTGGGTGCTTCTGGGTGGAGGACTATTTATTTATGCATCATGGATGCTTTTCATCCCTAAACAAACAACCAGTATAGAAATTTCCTATTTCATCCTCTGGCTTTTAATTTCTGCTATCGGTTGGACCATAATGTACTCACCATATTATGCTTTAGGGGCTGAATTGAGTGATGACTATTCTGAAAGAAGTAGAATCACTTTTTGCAGAGAACTCTTTACTCTTTTGGGGGTGGTCATAGCGTGTCTACTCTTTTCTATAGGCCTTGACACTAGCACCTATCTCTTGGTTTTTGATCTTGACCCTTTTCGGGGTTTGAAGCAAATATGCCTCTTCTCTTCAGTCTTTTTCTTTCTTACCATGATGTTTTTCATGACCTCAGGGAGTCCAGAAGAGGATTACCCAAATAAGGAGAGTTTACAGTTTAAACTAGAAGGAATAGTTGAAACCCTTAGGAACCAGGATCTATTCTTACGTCTTTTAGCATCACAGTTTCTTAATGGATTAGCAAATGGTTTTCCGCCTGCGCTTTTTATTTTCTTTGTCAGTTATTTTCTGGAAGTTCCCACGCTTGCTGGTCCTTTACTGTTATTATATTTTGCTGGAGCAATCTTTGGAGTACCATTTTGGCTTTTCCTAAGTAGAAAATATGACAAACATAGAGTTTGGTGTATGGCGATGGTTTATGCTTGCATAGTTTTCTCCTTCGTGATCCTCCTTGGTAAAGGCGATGTGTTGGGTTTTTCACTTATCTGCATTTTGAGTGGGCTGGCACTCAGTGCTGATTTAGCTCTACCCACTTCGATCCAAGCTGACTTATTAGATCTGGAAGTACTTCGTACTGGTAGGCGACCTTCCGGCCAATTTTTTGCTATCTGGGGGCTTATTTCTAAATCCGCTGTTGCCATTTCAACTGGTCTGGCACTAATCTTATTGGATCTTGTGGGATTCCAGCCGAATATGAATAATGGAATTGTTGCGTTGACATTCCTTTCCATGATGTATGCGGGTATTCCTATAGCTCTCAAAAGTTTGTCGATTTATTTGATGTGGAATTTTGGATTAGACCGCAACAAACACGATGAGATTATGAAGTCCATGCTATCAACAAAAAATGTCTAGGCCAACTTCAAAAAAACTTGTCCAGCAGAGTTTTGGGAAAAAATGGCCACAATTTTTGAGAATATTCTTTTGTCGGAGTATATCTTATTCGGGGATTTTTTGTTTCCATACTTTTTATTATTACCTTTGACAATTCTTCAATTGGAAGAGAGTTTTTGTCAAATCGTTCCAGTGAATGGAGAACTTTCTTAAAAGGACGATAATATTCAGTGCCAGAGCAGCTGGTATTATTTAAATGATTTCTTAGAGTTGTCCATATTGGGGTGGAGATCGAGCCTGGCGCCACAATGACAACTTTGATACCATATACTCGTAATTCCCGTCTCAAGGACTCCGAGAAAGCTTCTATGGCATGCTTGCTGGCACAATATGCGCTCATGAATGGCGAACCTATCTTTCCACCTAGTATACTACTTATATTCACAATTCTTCCAGGAGAACCCACTAGTTGTGTGTTTGTCCCGAGCATTGGAAGAAATAATTTTGTGCATAAAAATGTGCCTAGCACTTTAGTATCCATTTGTGCGACAAAATCAGCTGTTGGCATGAATTCAACTGGGCCAAGTGTTGCTACACCTGCATTATTGATTAATGCAAATAGCTTCCCATCACCTAGGAATTCCCCCACCTTATTTCTTGCCTTTAGCACTTGAGACTCGATAGTCACATCCATGATCAGTGGTTCAAATCCAACGCCAAGTTCCTCTGATAAGATGGCTGAGTCATTTTTGGACCTAGTAGTCCCAAATACTGTGTAGCCCTCTGATACGAGTGCGCGGCATAGATCTTTTCCTATTCCACTAGAACTTCCTGTAACCACAACAGCTTTTCCGTTGCTTTTTAGCTTTTCCATAACGAGTGCATGTTCCCATTGCTACTATTCAGGATGAATTCGGCTTGAGATCCCCCTGCATAAAAACGACTACCAAGCCATTTACCTTCTTTTGAATAGAGTAAATCTAACTCTAAATCACCTGTAACCTTCCAAAGTATTGCCGGGACATCACCCTTTGCACTCTTGGCATTATCTGGTCCTATCCTGGAAGCTGAAACTGACAGAGGATCTCCATCTTGCGTGCTAATCCAGATTTTTCTTTTTAAGAAGTCGGGTGAAAAGTAACTCGTGGTAGCAGGATTACCTTTAATTATCCCAGAAAATTTTGAACCTTCGATCTTAAATCCTTTAGTTGTTCGCTTTCCTTTTGCAAATTCTTTCTTCTTACCAACTAGAGTTTCAGATCTTATTTTAATCAAAGTTTCAGATTCCCAGGTCTCTTGATTTTTCAGTTTATAAGAGAAGGCATCGAAACTAAAAATTTTGACTGATAATTCTACGTCCACATTTGCAACTAAGGTTTTTCCTCTTTTTTCTAAATTGATTTTTGAATATCCAACGTCTAACCCTCTCCATGCTAGCGAGAAATATGTTGAGGCTTGTTCTGCTAAAGATATAGTGGGGTAAATCCCGGCAAAACTCGAGGCAGTAGCTCCAATCAATAACTTTCGTCTATTCATTTTATCAAAAAAGTATCAATTACCAGTTGGTCAGAAGGCTTCGACCCTCGAAAGATAGTTCTATTGCTTTCGCATTTAACATTATTCTTTGTTATTGTACAGGTGACGAATTAACAGAAAGACTCAGGAAAAATTAAAATCTAAAAAATGTGGTAATATGGCGCTAAATGTGTAAGAAAGCACGGACAATTTTTACTTAAATTAGATGAGCGCATGTTATTTCTAGCACCAGCATTAAAAGCTTTAGACAAGCTTTGTTCACATTTTCGTTATTCATTTTTGTCCTCAAGTACTCTTCCCTGTACTACAATAATGTTTTTCCTAACCTGTTTTTTTTCCTATGCAGGCAGTCATAAAGTCATGATTGAACAGTCTGAACTCCTTTTAGACCGTGCAAAAACGATTATTGCTAATGACCTTGCTTCAGAGTATTCGCTAAAACTCACCAGATCTAGGCTAGTGTCTATGCGAGGTAATTTGGTGGAAAATGAAAAGGTTCAGCTAAATAAAGTAAAGAATTTGACAGATCAAATTGAAGCTATGGATTCGCCCCTGCTGGAGGGCGAAATAATGTCAGACCAATTAAGTGAGTTGAGGGAAAGATTGAAAGAAAATTTGGCTAAAGAAAGTTTTCCTTTAGCTTTCTCGAGATCTGCAAGGGAACGAGCAGAACAATATATTGTCCAAATTGACAGTTTGCTATTGGAAAGATTTAAATCAAAACTTTTGTCTAAGAAACCTAGTCCTCTAAATATCTTGGCCTGGGGTTCTACAGCTTCTGAATTGTCCACGATAGGTCATGAAATTGTATATAAGGTGAATGAATCAGTTGCAAATTTTAGTGGTTATGCGACCGCGAATATTATGACTGCTTTATTTTTTCTCGCACTGGGATTGTCATTTTTTTGGTTGAAAAAGTTTTTTAATAATGAATTAGATAGTAGACTTGAGGTTGCAAATTCAGAAAAATCAAAAGCCATTCTTTTGGTTCTGAAAAATCTTAATCACTTTATACCCCCAGTAATTGGATACTTGACTATATTTCATGGATTAAAGTTAACAGGGATTTTTGGAGAATTTAGTGAGTTATTTTTTGATTACGCCTTAGGTATCATCATAACTTTAGTAGTAGCGAGATGGCTAGTCATGAGCCTGGCCTCTAAGGTTATTCAGGTTGGTCATTTATTTAACTTTGGTGAGGAAAATGAGAGAAAAGCAGTAAGATTAGTTGCTCAGTTGGCGATATCTTTTAGTGCGATCCTATTTGTTGACATGATTCACAAAGGTTTTAATTTAACTGAAATATCACAGGTTAATTTATATTTTCCCATAGTTATAGTCATTGGCCTAACTTTTTTTCACTTGAGCAGAGTCATTAAGACAGCAGACAATTATGATTCTTTTGCTTCTGCATCGCCTACGTTTTCAAAAATAATGAGTAAGTCCGTTATAGCTATAACTATAGTCATACCAGTTTTCGCGGCTTTAGGGTATATTGAAGCGTCCTTATATTTTTCAAAAGGTATTATTCTCAGCTTTGCTGTAATAGGCGGCGCATATGTGGGGTATAGGGTTCTCGTTGTCATTACAAAGGGTGTCTTGATCATAGGTGATTCAGAAGATAAGGGTGCTTTTGGTAAGCTTCTTTCTAGTCTTATAGGATTAGCCATTGGCCTTCTGGCTATTATGGTATGTTCCTTGGTTTGGGGTTTAGGAATTAATAACCTCCAAGACATATGGTTCCGTATTAATGAGGGGGTGCCGCTTGGCGACAGTCGTATAACTCCAGCAGGCTTAGTAAAATTTATAATTGTGTTCGTACTTGGGTATATTATCACTCGTTTTTTGCAGGGCGTACTCAGGGAAAGAATTTTACCTTCGACTAATTTAGATGCAGGAGGAAAGGTAGCACTTCTTTCTGGGTTAGGATATGTTGGTTATTTCCTTGCGGGAATAATAGCTTTATCCTCAACAGGGTTAGATTTATCTAGCCTTGCCATATTGGCGGGAGCTTTGTCAGTTGGTTTAGGTTTTGGAATGCAAACTATAGTATCAAACTTTGTCTCTGGAATCATAATGTTAATTGAGAGGCCGATTAAAGAAGGAGATTGGATTGAAGTTTCAGGATATTCTGGCACTGTAAAAGCAATTTCGGTGAGATCCACTCATTTGCAAACTTTTAACAAGGCAACGGCTATTATTCCAAATTCTGCAATCATTTCAAGTTCGGTATTGAATTGGATGCATGGTGACGTTGAGGGCCGTGTAAGTGTACCTATCGAAGTGGCGTATGGGACTGACCCAAATCTAGTTAAGCGATTACTACTCGAAATAGCTAGTGGTCACTCAAAGGTTCTTGATGACCCGGAACCCGTAGTACTTTTAAGAGGTTTTGGGGAAAGCGCGTTAAAATTCGAGCTCAGAGCTTTTATAAGTGAAAAGTTTAGCCTCAATGTACAATCAGAACTGAACTTTGAGGTTTTGAAGGTTTTCGAACAACACGATATCGAAATACCCTATCCAAAACGTGATTTGAATTTAAAAATTGATTCTGAAAATATAAAACCATCCATAGTATTAGAGAAAAATGAGTAATGAATAGAACATACATATTTTGGAAAGATGCTTACAGCAGAAGCCAACCTGCTGTTATTAAGAAAATTGTTCCTGAAGAAGGAATTATTTTGGAAGAAACATTGTTTTACCCCACTAGTGGGGGTCAACCGGGTGATAGCGGGCTGATTAAATTTAATGATCAGGTCACTAGTATATCAGAGGCAAAGAAAACTTATAATGGAGATATTTTGCTCGTGCCTGAATTTTTTCCAAGCCAACTTGCTATTGGAATGCATGGAGTGCAGGAAATAAATTGGGAACTTCGCTACAAGTATATGAAAATGCATACCGCGCTACACCTTTTATCTGTGGTAATTCCATTGCCTGTGACTGGAGGACAAATTGGTGCTGTTAAAAGCAGGTTAGATTTCAGTATGCCTGATCCAATCGAAAATAAGCAAAAAATAGAGGATGAAATAAACTATCTAATACAAAAAAACCTTTATGTTGAGCAACTGTGGATTACTGAGCTTGAATTGGATCAAACCCCTAACTTGGTTAAAACAATGTCAGTGGCACCCCCGCGCGGTAGAGGAGATATTCGGTTGGTGAAAATTTCCTCTCGTGATTGTCAGGTTGATCTTCAACCGTGTGGCGGTACCCATGTTAAAGGAACGGGTGAGATTAAAAGCATTACTGTGGGAAAGATTGAAAAGAAGGGAAAGAACAATAGGCGGGTTAATATTCATTTTTAGAGGATATTTACTATATTAATCAAAGAATGCTTGATTCTTCCTTTGATTAGCAGGTATTTGATTTTTGAGGAGAGGTGGCCGAGTGGTCGAAGGCGCACGCCTGGAAAGTGTGTAGGCGGGAGACCGTCTCCAGGGTTCGAATCCCTGTCTCTCCGCCAGATTTAATATTTAATAAGGTATGGCAGTATGCATGTTTTTTTATTTACAATAATCAGTGCTAGTCTAATTGTTGGAGTCAGCTTTGGCGGTAGGCAAATTCTTCCGTTGACTATTGATGGCATTACGCAAACTACGGCGTTGGATTATTTGACACTGAGCTTGGCTTTTGCAATTGGCCAAGTTGTCTGGGGTTTCGCGAACTCTATTGGGGGTATGATTGGAGACAAATTTGGTAATGAAAAAGCTCTAATCCTGGGCATATTACTATGCGCTTTAGGCTGTGCATTGATTCCCCATTGTACAACTACATTCGAAATCATCATTTGTATTGGAGTACTGTCTGCGGGTGGCGCTGGTATTGCAGGACTAGCGGTAGCAATGTCAGCAGTAAATAAGAAAGTACCAGCAGAAAAGTCTGGCTTGGCTTTTGGTATACTTAATGCTGGTGGTTCGCTAGGACAGACCTTTCTGGCGCCACTAGGCGTTCTCGTAATTCTAAACTTTGGATGGATTAACGCATTATATTCTCTAAGTTTCTTATTAATTTGCACCTTACCTTTTACCTTTCTGTTGAAAGAAGAGAATAGATCGGAAAAGGAAAATCAATCCGACAATAAGTTAGGTTTAGGTAAGACTATGTGGTTAGCTTTTTGCACACCAAGTTACAATTTTTTAGCCCTGGGATTTTTCACTTGTGGTTTTCACGTTGCTTTCATTGGAACTCATATGCCTGGCATTATAGCATTTTGCGGTCTTCCTCCAATTCTGTCTGGTTGGTCTCTGGCTTTAATTG
>CACIIZ010000055.1:5000-9430 GCA_902586855.1 uncultured Alphaproteobacteria bacterium
TTTGCTGATTAAGTCTTAAAAGTCGAAATCTACCTCCTCGGTTTTTACAATCTTCTTTTTTTAAAACTTCAACAACAGTTATACTAAGATTTGAAATTTCTATCCCCATTGAAACGTCAGGTTTTATTTCAAGCATATGGGATAAAATAGCTTTAATTGTTCCAGAATGGGCTATAACGACTATTGAATTTTGATCACAAAAATTAAGTGTATCGATAAATGAAGCTGTACGATCACATTGATCTAAAAAACTGTCTCCATTAGGAGGACAAATTTCAGGGCATATAAATGAGAAATTGTGTCGGTCATTATAATGTTTTATTTCTTCCCAAACCTCTGAAATTTTTCTTCCTGCCCAATCACCAAAATTTTGCTCTACTAATTTTTCTTCAAATTTTATTTCCCCAAAATTTATAAATTTTGATAATGCTTCAGCAGTTTGGATAGCCCTTTTTAAAGGGCTTACATACCAAGTACATTTTTCAGGAATAAAAGATGCAAGGCTCTTTATATGCTTTTTATTTATAATAGCATTGGGATTGCTTTTGGGTGCATAACCTTTAAATTTTTTTACTGGGGCATGTCGTATTAAAAATAATTTTGAGATTTTTGTCAAAATGTACCACTTAAATAAATTGTTAAACCAAGCATAAAAGCTAATTCCGTCAAGAATGCAGTTGCTCCCAAAATATCACCGGTAATTCCACCCAAGTTTCGGTTTGACAATTTTACCACTGATAAGATTACTAATGATATTAAAGCAATTCCAAACAAAATACCAAAAAAGGGAAAAATAAATATTACTGATGTAAACCAAATAACAGTTGCCAATAATATTTTTTTTAAAGAAATATATTCTATAATTGTACCAGTTTTTGCAAAATTCGAAGAGTGAGAAAAGTTTCTTATGAAAAGTATGGCTAATTTTCCTGAAGCAAAACCAGTTGATAATATTATAACTAAAGAATATCCTAAATCTGCTAAGGCAGTTACTATCCCTATGCGGATCAAAAGGCCTAGAGTTAATGCAGAAGTTCCATAAGTTCCTAGGCGACTATCGTGCATAATTTCGTTTATATTTTTTGGAGAGCCACCAGCCCCAAACCCATCTGCCATATCAGCTAAACCATCTTCATGAAAAGCACCAGTAATCATTAAACTTACAGCTATAGCAATTGTACAAGATAAAAAAATTGGCAGATTAACTAGGATACAAAACTCACCACAAATTCCAGATATAATACCAATCAGAAATCCTACCAACGGAAAAGACCAAGCCGCTCTTGTTAAATCAGGTTTTTCACGTGAAAAATAATCCCAATTAATTGGGATTCTTGTAAAAAACATAATAGCAGCAAAAAAATCTATGAAATACTTATTTTGAAGTAATCCTTTCATGGAGAACCTTTTTTTGTTACATTTGCGTTTGAAAATGTGGACATGCCATTATGTGTTGCTAAAGCTGACTTCAAAATCAGAGATGCAACTGCTGCTCCACTACCTTCCCCAAGCCTCATTTTTAAATCTAGAATAGGTTCTTTTTTCAGATAAGATAGGATTTTTAAATGACCTGGTTCTGTAGAAAGATGGGAAATTAAACAATGATCCAATATTTTTTTATCATGAAGTATCAGCGAAGATGCAGCAGCTGTACAGACGAAACCATCTAAAAGGACTGGAATTGACTTAAGCCTGGCAGCAATTACAGATCCTGCAATTGCGGAAGTTTCCCTGCCACCATAACAAGAAAGGACGCTTACAGTATTTAAGAGTTTTCTTCCATGTAATTGGAGTGCACTTCTTATTACTGATTTTTTTTTTGACATTTGATTTCTATTTAAACCTGTACCTTTACCTGTCATACTTTCTACTGGCTCATCAAAAATAGCGCATGAAATAGCTGTAGCAGAAGTAGTATTAGAAATTCCCATCTCACCCAAAACTAATAAGTCACAACTAGAAGGTACTGATTGAAAACCAAGTTGCATTGCAGAAATTACTTCACTTTTTTCCATAGCCAATTCTTCTGAAAAATCTTTCGTTGGATTTTCCAAATCTATTGGTATTACCGACAATTTAATGCCAGCTAAATCACATAATTGGTTTATTGCAGCACCCCCCTTTTTAAAATTTTCGACCATCTGTGCAGTAACCTCTGAAGGATAAGCGGAAACACCTTTATCTGCTATTCCGTGATTGCCTGCAAATATCAAACAGTGAGCATTCTTAATTGTAGGTTTTATTCTATTTTGCCATCCAGCCATCCAAACGGCAAATTCTTCCAGTTTCCCAAGGCTTCCTATTGGTTTTGTTAATTGATTTTGTAGGTCTTTCGCTTTGTTGTATATGGGGTAGTTAAACTGAGGGATTTCAGTTTTTCTAAAAAAAAATTTTTCAATATCATTGTCTCTTTGCATATCTATATCATTAATTAAATTTTTATAAATGAATACCAAAAAAAAAATCTAGTCAAATCTCCACTTCTTGAACATGTCGTAATATTAATGTTTCCTTTAATATCCTATCCCATGTTTATGTACTTTTTAATCATGAATTTGTCGTGAAGCTTTATATGCTAAGCAATTCTTAAGTTTATACATTTTTTTATTGGGTAATCACCTAACCTGAAGGACGTGGAGTCAAATTTCATTGCAGCAACCAAACCATTAATTTTGAAAAATATTCGTAAAAAATGTATTTTTAATTATTGGCGACCCTAGCTCTTTCTTTTGTATTTCATGCTATTTTTACTGCTTTGAATTTGGAAAAGCATTTTCTACAATAATGTCTCCAAATTTTTTTAATTTTGAAGATTTAACAATCACCAAGGTGAGCCAGAGAATAATAGTCGAGGAGATAGTTATCTGCCAGGATAAGGTGCTTTTGATAGCACATTAACGAGGAAGTGGAATTAGTCCGAACCCCCAAACCCTTAATGGTGACCTATAAGATCCTTGGGGATATGGGTAGTAGTTTTGAAATTCCAAATATTTCTTGCAATTTGACTCCAAAATTAATTAGTGCAGCTTCATGCCTTGGGGGAGCTACGACCTGGATCCCTATCGGTAAGCCCAATTTTGTAAAACCACAAGGTAGACATAAAGCAGGACATGAAGTCATAGTAATCGCAAATGTTATTGCGAACCAGTCTATATATGTCTCACATTTTTTCCCCTCTATTTCTGATACGAATGGTTGATCAACCGAAAACGGGGAAACTGAAGCTGAGGGGCAAATAAGGAAAGCATGCTTTTTAAAGAACGCTTCCATATTAATGATGAGATTTCTTCTTGTTGTCTCTGCTTGAATAATTTCAAAGCCTTTGGCGTCAAAGCCAACTTGGACATTTCTTCTTATATCTTCCAAAATCGATTCTCCATGGTTTTTTACCAAATCTCCCAACATTGAAGCCATAAGGATACCTCTTAAGATTTTAAAGGAATCAAGGATTCCGGAAAAATTTGGTATATCGGTGCAGACATCCCAACTGTTATCTGAAATCATTTTTACAGCAGCCCTAAAACCTTCTCGGACCTCTGGATCCACTGGCACAATTCCTAAATCTTCGCTGACAGCGACAGATGTAGGGGTGAAATCCTTTTTTAGTGACTGAATGAAGCATGCCTTTTTACTAGGGAAGGATAATGGATCGCCAATATCATATCCGACCATTGAGTCCAGCATCAATGCTAAATCCTCCACGGTTCTAGCCATGGGACCCTCAACCCAAAGCGTGTCAAAGGGCATATATCTTTCCCCTCTGGGAACTAATCCCGGACTCGGGCGTAAGCCTACAATTCCATTAAAGCCTGCTGGTGTCCGAAGACTACCGCCCAAGTCGTTGCCTGTTGCAAGAAAAACTTGTCCGCTTGCTAATGCCGAGGCTGATCCTCCTGAGCTTCCTCCGGCACTTTTAGAAATATCCCAAGGATTTCGGGTCAAACCATTTACTGGGTTAAAGGTATGCCCCCCCGCCCATTCAGGAACATTAGATTTTGCAAGTGGATTGGCACCATTTTTCTCAAGTATGTTAATAGTGCGATCTGATTTTGGCGGAATATTATCCCTAAAAATGGTTGAACCAAATGTTGTTCGTACATTGGACAAATCGTTGTAGTCTTTAACAGCTATTGGTAGTCCCAGAAGGCCTGTTAGTGAACCTGAAGATGATTTTCTATCAAGTTTATGTGCTAATTTTCGTGCTCTATTGAAACATTTCTCCGGAAGAGCATTTAAATCTCCATCCACTTCTTCTATGCGTGCAATACAGCTCTCCAATATTTCTGTTGCAGAAATTTTTTTCTTTTTAAGTAGCCCATGAGCTTGTAATGCGGTCATTTCCCATATTTTGGTTGTCATAATGTTCGCTCTGTAAGTTACGCTCTTGTATAGTTAAAAATATCCTCAAGATACTTCACCATTTCAGAAAT
>CACIIZ010000056.1 GCA_902586855.1 uncultured Alphaproteobacteria bacterium
TGCAAGTTCTGAAGCGCTTATAATTTTGTCTCCATACTTTTTGTCATCACTTCCAGTGACAGAGGTCTCATCAGAATAAGTTTGCCCGCCTCTAACATTTAATCTTATTGGAGCTAAATCGGCTATCGCGATAGAATTTCCTTGAGCATCTTTTATTGAGGTGCCGTCAAAGTAATATTTGTCCTTGAGTTTTAATTTGTTTCCTGTTGGCATCCATTGTTTAATTTTACCATCGGCTTGTATGACATTGCGGCTTGCAAAGCCTCTTAACTCACTTATCAAATCTCCATTTGTCTCTTCAATTCTTAGAAGCTCTTTATCGCCAATCCACCAACCATCCCAAGTAGAGTTATTCCAAAGATTTCCTATCTCTTTTTTTTCACCCTCACGGTTTATCCAGAAAAGTTTCAGATTAGAACCGTAATTATTTGTAAAAGTTATGTAATGACCAGTAGCTCCATAAGGGGATTGGCTTAAACCTGTAGTGTACCCTTTTGGTAGGGTCTGATGATATTCCTCAGCAATCTCAAAATAGGTATGATTATTGTTCCAACCCATTACAGCATGGGTGAAAGAATTTAAATCCCAGCTTAAATTTCCAATCGATGCTCCGTATACATTCTTATAAATTGTGGTAGGGGTGACGGTGATAGTCTCATCCATATCTATTATTTTTATAGGCACAGAATTTTGAATTATTGTGCCGTCACTAGCAGTAAATTTTAGGGTGAGGTCATTTTCTGACCAACTGTTCCAGTTTCCCCAGCCTAATATGTCAGAATGGATGGCCTGTTTTTCATAGTCAAACATATAAGCCTGGTTTAAATAAAGATCGTTGCCCTTAATTTCAAACCTTGAAGAGCGCCAATCGGTGAACTCAAAATTGCCCGTCAAGTTTCCACAAGAAAGAGTCCCTATTTTTATTCCAGCCTGACCTTCTTTCGCTGATGAAGCACTTAGCTTAATGTTATTTGTTACAGGATTTGACGCATTACTTATTACATTCTTGACACTTTTAACTGTATCCCCATGAAAAGTGTTAGAGGTAAAATTGATGGTAATATTTTTGTTCCAACTAGCGTCAACCCATGATCCGGAGGTATTATTCAGAACTTTACCAGTTTCATGATCAAGGAGATAGCCATCAGACAAATAAAGTTCATCGTTAATAATACTCAGAGCATTATTGGAGGTTGCCAGGGAAAACGTTCCGGTTTTATCTCCAACAGATAACGTTCCAATCTTAATACCTGAAACTGACTCCAGAATTTCAGTGCTATCAATAGAAATGACCGGTTTGTTAGCTTTTTCATCAACATTGCCACTATTAAAAAATTTGGTGGCCAAGTCATTGACGCTAATGATGGTATCGCCGTGATTAGAATCATTACCTGGTGTTGTTTGACCACCAAGGACATTTAACTTAATTTCCCCTAAATTAGCGATTGCAGTCGCATTACCTGCACCATCTTTTACTGTGGTACCGTTGAAATAATAGGTGTCTTTTAGTTTAAGTTTGCGCCCAGACTGATCGATTTCGAAAAACGTATGAGAATTATTGAACCCCATCGTTAGTTGGGAGAAAAAATTCCAATCTGCGGATAGATCGGCAATTGTAGCCCCATAAACATCCTTATAGACTTTATGAGGAGTGGCGGTAACCTTTTCATTAAGGTCTGTTATAGAAATATTGATGTCATTTTGAACAACAGTACCGCTGTTTGAAGTGAATTTAATGTTTAGTGAATTACCTAATGCCCACCACGTGCCAAAATAATCCCCTTTTTGAACAAATCCACCTTCATAATCAAACATCCAACCATCAGCAAAGTAGAGATCATTTCCTTTAATAATAAAACCAATTGGACTGCCATTATGCTTCCATTTTGCATCTGTAATTTCATAAGTACCACTTAACCCACGGCAGGAAAGTGTTCCAATCTTACTTCCAATTTGACCTTCATAAAAACTTGAGGTGCTTAATGTAATGGGTCTAGTATCCATCAAATTCCTGGCATGAAAATGTAGGTTGGGCCACAAGATTTTAGTTTTGCGACATGAAGGCCTATTTTGGAATAATTATGCTTTTTATTCAATTAAATTAGTAAATAAAATCTTTGCCTCTTCATTCATCTCAAAAAAAATCAACCCCTATCTGCCTAACCCCAATCCATTTATGTAGGTTTGATTGTCGGTTTTACTCTCCTTAGTGATCGATTTTATGGTCCCAAATTGTCTACTGTTTTGTTCTCCAGTGATTATGTCTCAATACCCTGTCAGTAACTCTAGGGAACTTCAGCAAGTTCAAATCGGATATAGCAAAGCTGTTAGAGTGACCTGAGAAGAATAATTTGGTTCTGTATCCGTCACATTGGGTTAAGTTAATCACTTTGTAACTCTTTAAAGGATTCTGAGAGTTAATTGACGCTTTAAAGTGCGGGTTCAAATTTACTAGTTATCAAAATTTGTGATAAAATCACATTACTAAAAACACCTTTAATATTCATTTATGTCTTTATTTTTGGTTTTGTTATTTTTTAAAAAATATTGAATCAAAAATAAGAAAATAAATGAAAATAATGACAAACTTATCATAGGTATAAACCAGTGCGTCTTTTCTAATTTTAGGATATTTAGTGTATTTAAAATCAACAAAACTATTCCGTTTAGAATAGAAGCTAACCCTACAGGAAGTATAAAAACCATCGAACCGATGAAAAAGACTTCAATAATTATTAAGATAATTCCGAGAATAAACCAAAAGTTACTGTTTATAATAAGTAAAGAAATATCACTAAATTGATCCATTACACTTTCCAAATATTATTTTGTGATTTTTCTGGAGATAAAGACTGGCCAGTATTTTTTGACTGTTTATTAGTTGATCTTGCGTTTATTACTGAACTTTTCATTGTTTTAGAATCTTTATTTTTGCTATTTGGGCTACTCAAATTTGGCTTTACTACAGATGAAAGTACTGTCTCAATACTACCCAAAACACCAGTGACTTCACTTGGTAAGAGTATAGTTTTAGACGAATCTGCAGCTGCAATTTTTCCTATTGCATCCACCTGTCTCTTAATAACTTCAAAATCAATTGCAGGTTGACCATTATTCGCAATAGCATCAGCAAGTAACCTTGTTTGTTTAGCATCAGCCTCAGCTTTCACTTTTACAGCATATGCTTCAGCATCAGCAGTAACTTTGACTGCTTCAGCTTCTTTTTTTGCTTCAAATAATTTTGCTTCTGCAGACAATTCTATTGAACGTTTTTCACCCTCCGCTTGGGCAACTGCGGCTCTTCTTTCTCTTTCTGCATTTAACTGTTGCCTCTGTGCAGCCTGAGTTTGCTCATCAATAATAACATCGAGAATCTCGGTTCTTGTTATATCAATTCCCCAAACATCAGCCGCCTGCTGTAAGTTTATTGAAATCTCTTCATTCATGGAGTCTCTGCTAGATTGCAAATCGTCTAAATCAAGTTTGCCAGCTGCAGATCTTACTATTGAAGTTGCGGTAGTGTTAACGGCAGCATCAACATTCTCAATCCGATATACTGTTCTGCTAGGATCAGTGACCCTATAGAAAACAGTGCTCTCTAGTTTAACTTCAACATTGTCTTTTGTAATGACGGAAATCTCAAACTGAGGTAATTGTCTTTCCAGCACTGAAACTTTATGAGCTACTCTATCAAGAAATGGTACTATTAATGACAAGCCCGGCTTAAGTGCCCTAGTAAATTTCCCAAACCTTTCAATTACAAATATCTGAGATTGAGGTACTATTTTTATAGCTTTCCTTAAAATGATTATAGCAAAAACAACAATTATTATTGTTAAAAAATTTGAAGAATTTGAAATATAATCTTCTAGCATTTCCATTTTAAATCTCTTTCAAAAATTATCTGTAAATATTCATTATTAACGATAACTTAAGATTTATCTATAATAAATTGGTTTTGTTTTAACAAAAAAAATGTTTTTGCTTCTAGTAATGACCACGTTCCATCATTAAACTATCTCCTCGATTTTGAGTATCCGATAAAGCATTTTCAAGATTTTTTTTTGCCTGAAAGAAAATCATGTATTTCTTCTCCTACAATTGCAATTATTTTAGAAAGCTCAGGAACTGGTGGTCGAGCCCAAACCTTTAGAATACCTTTAGTAGCCATTTCATCAACCAGGGAGATTAAAATCGATCTTTTTTGCACATCTGGGTCTCGACCAATACTTATTATTGGCGTAACAAGACTACCATTTTCTAATAGGAGGTCAGTTCTTCGCTCATCCGCCTGGCTGGACCGGCAATCCAATCCCTTCAGATGACTTTATCGATTATGAGGTAACTATAACTCGCCCGAGTGATCCAATAATGAAAGGAATACAAAGCTTTCGTATCTATGCCGAGCAACATTTTATGCTCATGGACTCATCTAATGAAGTGTTAGCTACAACTACATTTTTGGGCGAACACTTATGGTGGATTGAAGGAACCGTTGTTCCAGTTGTTTGGAAACGACGCTGGGATAAAGGCAAAATCTTTTATTGTTCGATAGGACACAGATTAGAAGACTTAAAAATACCACTAATAACCGAAATAATTCGGCGTGGCGCAATTTGGGCTTCTCGTCATCAAAAGTAAATGCAACTTTATCAATTTTTATCGTTTAAAGAGCAGATACTTTGTTTCAGTTCTACCTCCCGAACCACATCTCTTATCTGCTGCCTTAAGTCAGGTCTATTTTGGTGTTCATCCCATTCAATCAGAGCTTTTTCTAATAATACAGACACCGCAACCCCTGAAGCTAATCCAATCGTTGCGCCAATAACATTTCCTACAACAGGAATTGGGATAAATGATCCTAAGGCTGCTCCAGTGGCAGCCCCACCCGCACCCGTAGCCCATTTGCCACTAACCTTTCCCAATATCTTTGTAAGCATTTTACCAGCCACTTTCATGACACCTTTCGATGCACTTTTTTTAGCGACACTTTTTGCGATACCTGTAGCTAGTTTTTTCGAAAATACTCCTGAAGCATAGGCCGTCGCTCCTCCAATCCCAAAACCTGCTCCACCACTGGACAAAATTCTTCCAAGGTAATCCCTATCAAATTGAGGAATATTTATGGAAGCCCCTGAGATAGAAAATGTCTCTCCCTCGGTTTCTTGATGAGTGGTATCGATTATTATTTTATTATTATCTAAAATTTCCTTTTCTCTAGCTCTAGTTTGCTCCAAATCTTGATTAAGCTTTTCTAGCTCTTCATACTCTTGCTCAAAATCCAAAAATGGAGAACCACTCATAAGTTCTTTTTCCAAGCGATTTAGTAAGAATTGTTCTGCATTACCAACAACTAAATTGGCTAATTGAGCATAATCAGCTGCCAGGGAGAAATGCCAATCAAGATAGTTATCTATATTTGTTTCTACAATAGAAATTCCCCTCTGATAACTGTCATCCAGTGATTGACAGGTTTCTTCCTTTTTTTGTATCAACCTATCTCTTTCTTTCTTAATTTTTTCAACTGTTCCAAGTTTGAAGCATTCGCCAGGCCTTTGTAAAATTAACTCGCACTTTACAAGTTCTAATTTTCTTACATGCTCTGAAATTTGGGTAATTGGCCTTTCCTGATAGGGTGATTGCCTTATACTTTTCTCAACATAAGCAAGCATTTGGAAAAGAAAAATTACTAATATGGTTGTGAAAAATGCCAACCAATAAACTGAGCTAGTTTTCACCCTGGCAGTCTCTATCTGAATAGTTAAAGGAAGCAAAAGGCGTCTTAGTTCAAATTTTGGAATGAAAAATGCTGAAATGAACTTAGTCATTGAATAGAGAACCGTAACCTTGAGCAAGAATAAAATTAAAAAATAAATTATTTCATTACCATCATTCATTTTTCCCAAGAAATTGGCCTCCAAAATGGAATACTCATGCTTTAACAAAAATAACTGACCGACGGTCGCACTGCGTATATCTTCAAATTGTCTCAGATCTGGGTTAATGTCTGGAGCATTTTGAAAAATGTAGAGTAGAATAATTAGTACGGGGAAAGATAATGTGATGCTTGCAAGAATACTTAATTTATTTGTGTAATATAGTCTAAAAAAAGGGATGACTTCTCTGACAAACAAAGTTTCTTTTATTTTCTTAAACAAAAATAAAAAAGAAAATAGAACAAGAAAAAAAGTGAGCCACTCAATAAAGGGTTTGGAAACATTTAACATATCAAAAATCAAGGCCATTGAACCAACAATCCCTATCACGAAAGAGAGAAAAACGTTTACCCAATATCCTGAAAAAAAACGTCTAATTATACCTTTCTCATCGAATTTACTCAATTCATAAGATCGTTTAACTCTTGCTGCATAACCATGAGCTATGCCCATAGGTAAACCTAAAAGTAATATAGTTAATCCCAAAAGCCATATGCCGTTTTGAGGAATCTTGTGACAACAAAAAATCACTAATATAATATAAGTAATGGTGAATATTAATAAATTGTGCTTCATAGGCTACTCGGGCTAATGGAAAAGCTGTCAATTTTTTTAAAATATAGTATAATGTTCCAAACAAATAGCTAGACTTAATATGCCAAAGAAATTTTTAACAATTTTAGTCATCATGTGGTTTCCCTTAAATTATATTTTAAATAAATTATTTGATATAGTTAAATTGGGTTTCCATGGACTCTATTTTCTTCTACCACGATTATCAAAGATATATGACCCCCAGAAATACTATCAGGGGAAACTAATAGAAGTAAATGAAAAGTACCATCGGAGATCTTTGTGTACTGAACTAGTACTAGAAAATAAGAAAACTTCGATATATATGAAAATAGCTACTTTTGATAGTTCAGGAGAGATTACAAAAAAAGCAAAAGCATTGATTGGGAAACGTATAGGATGGACAACTCATGCAACTGGCCTATGGTCGAGGGATGAATACTTTAAAAATATTTTTGAAATAGTTTAGAGAGATTATTCCAAAAAAGCCTTAATACCGACAATATAGGACTGGTTCAAGTCAACGCAATGTCAACGTCAATATTTACAGCTGTCGTAGGTTTAAACCCATGTTCAAACCTACTGTCAAACCAACCATCAGTATTCTTTTTATTTAATTTTGTTATTGTAAGTAGCCTCTGCGCCAGCGTACTTGCCTGGCTGCAAAATTGGACGATCAATTATTTAGCGAGGTCCCACAATTCCTCTATTGAAACCAGAGTGGTGTGAGCGAAACCGAGCTCCCCAAGCTGATAAAGCCTCGATAGCATCTTGCTTTGCATTACCTAAACAGAAAACCCCAGTTATATCGACATGCTCCATAACTTCAGTTGCTAGCGGGCTTGCTGCGTGGTTTCCGAGACGTACCATCATAGCGTCACTATCTACAAAAGACTCTATCAATGCGGCTTCGGTTCCATCTTTTGAAATATGTCACTCATAACTAATGCTGTTTTCTTCCTTAAGATCGTAGACATATTTTGCTGCGCGGTCTCTGGACCAAGTCTTAAAACTATCTGCGTCTTTTACTTTGCAATCAATTATTAAAACCATTCGATCTGTTGTGGCATTTAAATCAGTCATAGTTTTCTCCAATGATTAACTGAGTCTGGCCGAATACGAGAAAAAGGCTCGACCTTATTCGGCTAGGACTTTGATTTTTGTGGCTCCGGCGGTACGGTTCGGACCTAGGACTATAGCGATGTAAAGCAACAGTATGCTAGATTATTCAATAAAAAAGCTATATGAAGCTAAGTTAGGACAGCAAGAACATTGTAAGTTATGTAAAGATGGAAGCCAAATGCCTGCGGCAGAATTTAAAAATCAGGATTCCAAGGTAGGAGGTTACATTGCTAGAACCTAGAAATAACTTAACCTATCGATTTTTGGAAATATAAAGCAAAATCCGGACTAGAAAAACAAGATATAGGATCTTTCTAATTTATTGATATAATAAAAATTAGAGCAAAAAACTGAAAGTGGAGCGTATTGAGGCATAAAAATTACATAAATGATGTGGTCCATAAAGAATTTCTTGAGCTAAGACATACCATGAAAAACCTGTTTCTTGAACAATGGAAAAACCCTGAACTTCCCTGCATGGAAAAAGTTTCATCAAAAAATTTAGTTAGTTGGCTAAGAAAGAATGACTTTCAAGTTACTATTGGTCCACATAACATTCCAACCTCCTTCATTGCTAAATCAAAACCTAAGGTTTCTGGCCCAAATATTGGAATAATAGCTGAATATGACGCTTTGCCTGGTTTGGGAAATGAAGCGACACCCAAAAGAAAAGCCACTGGTAAATTAGCAGGTCATGGATGCGGACACAATCATATTGGACCCGCAAATTCAGGAGCAGCCATTATAGCAGCCAAAGTATGCAAAAATCTTGATATTGCCGGTAACATTTCTGTTATCGGATGTCCCGCAGAGGAAATATTATGGGGCAAAATTGCTCTGCTAAATCATGGAGCTTTTTCTGATCTGGATTGTATATTGACTTCTCATGGAGATTATCAAAATGGATCAATGGTTAGACCTTGCCAATCTGTTGTTGCAGGGGAGCTGATTTTTGAAGGAAAATCAGGGCACGGAGGGAATGTATCAGAAAACAATGCACTTACAGCAGTAGAAATTCTGATTCAAAGTGTACAGCAAAAGATTAAACCGAATTTCCCTGAAATACTATTTCGGCATGTTATCCGCCAAGGAGGGATGATACCCACCATCACACCTGAGGAAAGCCGAGTTTGGTATGCAACCAGGGGTTTTGACTTTAATGAAGTACAGGCAGCATACAATGCGATCATTGATATTTCATGTAACCTTTCATCAGAACTGAAGATTGAATTTCACCATCAATTTATTTCTGAAACCAGAGGTTATTTGCCAAACGAAACATTAGGTAAGGAACTTTTTAAGGCACTAGATCAAGTAGGGCCACCTAAATGGTCAACTAAAGACCTGATCTTTATGGAAAAATTAGTTGCAGAACTGGAACCTGAAAAGCCAATGACATTGGATAAGGAGATAGGTTATTATGACAAAGACGTTGATTATTTTGGTCAAGATGATGGAGAGGTAAGCTGGCGAATACCTTTAGGTCGATTAAATTGGGCATATCCCTTAGAAGTTCCCATTCATCATTGGGCTTGGACTGCCCTGTCGGGGAATGAAGCGAGTAATGCTGGACCACTTATGGTGTCTGAAGCGTTAGCATTGACTATAGTAAATTTACTATCAGATCCGAAGTTAATAGAAAAATCTCAAAAAGAGCTTATACAAAA
>CACIIZ010000057.1 GCA_902586855.1 uncultured Alphaproteobacteria bacterium
AAAAACTTATCATTCCTCCAAAAACCGCAGAAAACATTAGGGTCAATGAAATGGGCAAACCCATATCATTCGACAGAATTGCGCAAGTATATGCTCCTATAGCTTGGAATCCTGCACCACCAAGATTTAATTGTCCCGTTGCTGCCGTTACATAAATCGAATAGGCAAAAATAATATTGATACCTAATATTGCTAATACTCCTGAAAGATAACCACTCATTAAAACTTACCTTTACCAATTGCATTATGTCCAAAAAGCCCTGTTGGTCTGAAAATGAGGAGTAAAAGAAGCAACCCCCAGACAGTAATTTCAGCAGAAGAAGCACCAAAAAAATAGATAGATAAGGTTTCGCTCAACCCAACAATTAAGCCTCCTGCAATTGCACCCCAGACAGAACCTAAACCTCCTATTACCATTGCTGCTATCGCCTTAGTTCCAACATGATCACCCATATATGGGCTTACTTCATGATAATTGATTGCAAAGATTGCTGCGGAAACTCCACATAGGAGCCCAGTTAAAATAAATACAATGGGTACGATTCTATTTACGTCAACTCCCATCAAGGTTGCGGCATCAGGGTTTTCAGCTATTGCTCGCAAGGCACGTCCAACCTTTGTCCTATTGAGTAATAGAGAAAGCCCTGCAACTATACAGATAGATAAAATTAAACTGATCAATTGAGGAACAGAAATTATGAATCCTGCCACTCGCCAGTCCAGGTTTGAAAACGGTGTAGAAAAACTACGAGTATCAGACCCATGTGCAATTAATATTAAATACTCAAATATTAATAAAAAACCAAGTGATGAAACAAGCGGGATGGCATGCTCTGTAGCATCACCATGTTTCATTTTAAAATATCTGTATGTAAATCTCTCGACCAGTAGGGAAGCAAGGACAGCACAAATGACACCTATTATTAGGGCAATCCCCCAATTAAGAGGATCGGTTAATCCAAAGGGTAAACCATAATGAGATAACGACCAGCCTACCATGCCTGCAAGCATATAAAGTGCTGGTATGGTGAAATTCAAGAAATTTAAAATTCCAATTGCCAGTGTAAAGGCAACTGCCACGCTAATGTATATACTACCGAGCATCAGTCCATTGATAATTTGTTGAAGCACCTGATCAAATGACATGATTGAAATCCAAAATAAAAAAACTTAATTAATATTAATTAATGAGCTCATAATGAAACCTTAATAAACAGGTTGTCCAGACAAATTTTTTGACTTTATCTTTAAATCTTCTGTATGATGTAAGTAACGAACAAAAGGTTTAACCGCATGACTGAAAATCGAGAATCGGTTCTTGTAATTGGAGCCGGACCTGTAGGACTTGTGGCCACAGCATCATTAATTGCTTCCGGAATACCAGTAAAGTTAATCGAATTAACTGCTGATCTAGCGCTAGATTTAAGGGCTTCGACCTTTCACCCACCTACACTTGATTTTTTGGATAAATTGGGTGTGACACAAAGCCTCGTAGATCAAGGCCTTATCTGCCAGCACTGGCAGTTTAGGGATAGAAATCAGGGGACAATTGCCACTTTTGATTTAAGTCTTTTGGCAGGAGAGACATCTTTTCCATTCAGGTTGCAGTGTGAACAATGGAAACTAACAAAGGCCCTGCGGGATTTCATTGAGAATCATCCAGATGGTGAATTAATCACTGAAACGAAGGCTGAGACGGTTGGTCAGAATGATGACAAGGTTTGGGTTAATGTGGAAAACAAAGATGGTAGCAAAACAAAATACCATGCTAAATTCTTGATAGGGGCTGATGGAGCACGTTCCATCGTTCGAAAAGGAATTAATGCTGAATTTGAGGGAATGACAATTCCTGAAATTTTTCTAGTACTATCTACTGAGTTTCGGTATGAGAAGGTAATACCCGATTTGGCGAATATAGCTTACATTTCAGATCCAAGTGAGTGGTTGGTTTTGCTAAGAACGCTTAGTCTTTGGAGAGTTCTACTGCCAACAAACCCTGAACATTCAGAAGAATTCATCATGCATCCTGAGAATGTTCAAAAAAGGCTTCAAGCAGTATATCCTTCTTCAGAACCTTACAAAGTGCTGCATAAAACTGCCTATAGAGTGCATGAGAGGGTTGCTAATAAATACATTCATGGAAGGATTTTTCTTGCAGGAGATGCCGCTCATGTTAATAACCCGCTAGGTGGAATGGGAATGAATGGAGGAATTCATGATGCGATTAATCTGGTTGAGAAACTAATAAAGGTTTGGCATGGTGCCCCATTGGAAACAATGGGGAGGTATGAGCGCCAACGACGAAAAGTAGCTATTGAAACTGTGCAAGCTCAAGCGTTAAGAAACAGAGCGATCCTTAATGCTTCAGATCCAAAACAGAGATTAGCATATTATGCCGAATTAAGAGCTACTGTAGCTGACAAAAATAAACACAAAGAATATGTGATGCGGTCTTCAATGATAACATCCCTTAGGGAATTGGAGAAAGTAAATTAAATTATCCAGAATTCAGCTAATGTGACTTTCATGATTTTTGAGGTACCAGTTAGCTAATTCCTCTCTGGATGGGAACCAAATATCGTCAAATTGTTTTAAATATGACAGAAATTTCTGAAGTGAGCGGATACGAAATGGTTGACCAATAACATGAGGATGAAGCCCGATATTCATGTGGCGTCCACTAATAGCACTTTCCTTATAAAGCCAATCGAATTGTTCCTTAAATACGTCGAAAGCACCCTCAACGTCTTTTCCTTGACGTAAAAAAACTGTGAAATCATTTACCTCTGAGCTGTAAGGTATTGATACTATTTCTCTACCTGATCTTGTCTTCACCAAATAGGGTTGATCATCATTTAACAAATCACAAAAAAAAGTAAGCCCTTCTTCAGCAATTAGGTCAATTGTATTGGGTGTGGATCTTAATGAAGATGAAAGCCATCCTTTTGCATCTTTGCCAACCACATCGCGATATACCTCCAGAGTTGCGCGTATTACTGATAGCTCTGCTTCTTCATCATCCTGGAAATCTGTGAGTAATTCCGTTTGTTCATAATTATGAGCCACGATCTCATACCCTTGGTTTACTGCGTAATCAACTACTGAGCGACGCTCAATTCCCATCATAGCATTTATCGTGCAGGAAGTAGGGATCCCAGTTTCTTCAAACAGGTCAAATATTCTCCATACCCCAACTCTGTGCCCGTATTCCCGCCATGTCCAGTTAGGGTTATCATAAATGCTTCCGGCAAGTGTCCCTCCCACTATTCCAGGGCCGCCGGGATAAATTACCCTATCTGTCTCCTTTGTAGGCTCCCAGTATTCCAAATTAGTTGTCAAAATTACTGCCATTCTTTTACCAAAGGGCCACTTCAAAACTTTACGATGTGGCATCGGGACAAAATCGTATTGCATGGTAACACTCCTAATGTTTTCTAATTTCCCCAGCGTTTCTCAAACGAATAAATCTCATCAAATCCAATCATCTTGCTGAAATCAGTAAAGCTTTGTAGCGATTGATTTTTAACCAAACCAGTATTTTTCAACTCAGTAAATGCGCGCAGCACAGCATCAGCTGCTGACAGAAAACCTAAACTTGGGTAGATCAAGAGATTAAAACCCATATCAGCCAGAACTTTTGAATCTAGGTTACTCAACTTCCCATCGGGGACCATTTTAAAAACCAAGGGTACATCAATGCTTTTCCTAACCTTTTCCATTTCCTGAACATTTTGAGGAGATTCCACGAAAATGAGGTCAGCTCCTGCTTTGGTATAAGCTTCAGCCCTCTTAATCGCTTCATCCAATCCAAGCTCTGGTCGACAGTCTGTTCGTGCAATGATAAGAAAATCTTCACTCATCCGACTGTCTACAGCTACATTTATTCTTCTAGACATTTCATCAATTGTAACAACCTTAACCCCTTTTGCATGGCCACAACGTTTTGGGAACACTTGATCCTCGATTTGGATTGCTGCGACCCCGACTTTTTCAAATTTTCTAACGGCATGTCTCAAATTTATCAGACCACCATAACCAGTATCTGCATCGACAATCAAAGGTTTGGTTGTAACTTCTGAAATCATTCTGACTCGGTCGAGAACATCTGTGAAAGTCATTATTCCCACATCGGGCACACCCAGGTGGGATGCGGAAATTCCATAGCCTCCAACAAATATTGCGGGAAAACCGATTTTCTCAGCAAGTATTGCGGAAATCATGTCATGTACACCCGGGGCCACAAGGGTGGAACCAGAATTGAGGTCTTTCTTAAGCCTAGGACAGAGCATCCAGTATTTCCATTGTAGAGCGAATTTAGGTTTAATCTAGTGGTTGCGAAGTCAGTCAAACTGAGCTTACTAATTACTAAATCGCTTGTCTAGGCAAGCACTTGACATTTGAATTTGATTCAAACAACATCATTCTTCACTTGAGAAGAGGTTAATATGTCAAAAGATGCTCTTGGTTGGAAGTGTAAGTTTGCTGTTGTCGCGCCATCAACTAATACGATCGTACAACCTGACATGGATAGTCTCAGAATAAGGGGTGTCACAAATCATTACGGTAGAATTCATATTCCTAACATGCAAGTAGGAAGTGATAAAGAATTCATAGATTTGGTAGAGGCCATTGGTGCTACATTATATGAGGCTGTTGATAGATGTGTTACGTGTGAACCTGATTATCTAATAATGGGGATGTCAGCGTTAATGTTTTGGGGAGGAAGGTTAGAATCTGAAAAACGAATGGGTGCATTATCAGAACATTGTGGATTAGAGGTATCAGCAGGTTCATTTGCTTGTGAAGCGGCCCTTAATCTTTACGAAGTGAAGCGGATAGCAGTTATTTCACCTTATTGGCCTATTTCTGATAAGAATGTTACACTTTTCTTTGAAGATTGCGGGTTTGAAGTGAAAAAATTTCGAGGGTTAAAATGTCCCACCCCTGTAGCCATTGCACATGTTCAACCAGAAGAGCTACGACAGCATGTATTAGAAATGAACGACGAAAGTATCGATGCGTTTGTCCAAGTAGGAACGAATCTATCAATGGTAGAGTTATGTAATGAAATGTCCATTGAACTCAAGAAACCAATGGTACCTATTAATGCAGCCACTTATTGGCATGCTCTTAGGGCTAATAATCTTAACGATCAATTTGACGGGCATGGCCCTTTGTTTCGAGATCACTGAATTTTCTGTGACAAGAACGTATTAAGAGGTCATAGTTAGTTAACAGTGAGTTACCCTAACATAAAATATTGGGATAAACAAATAATAGGATGAAGTAATAGCATGGAAAATTTCTTGAATCCAATTGAACCACCGAAAATAGTTAAAAGTTGGATCGATAATGAAGAAAGTCATGGATCAGGAATGGAATTACCAGTCTTCTACCCAGCTACTGGTAATCAAGTATCAATCTTGGTCGAAGATGCCTATAAAGACGTCGATAAAGCTGTGATGTCAGCTAGAAATGCTTTTGACAAAAGCTCTTGGCGTAAGCAATCAGTTGAAAAAAGAATTGAAATTCTAGAAAATTGTAGAAAGTTAATCCTAGATAACCTTGACGAATTAGCTCGCCTTGAATGCTTGGCTACAGGTCTCATTTTCAGAGAAATAAAAGGATTTCATTTGCAAAGAGCAGCTTATAATTTTCGTTTTTTTGCTCAGTATATTAGTCAAGCACACGGAGAACGGTTTGATAATACGGAAGGGTATATAACATTAGTGAATCGTGAACCTGCTGGGGTAATCGGGCTAATTGCTCCTTGGAATGCCCCGATGGCGCTAGCTACCATGAAGATCGCCGCGGCTATTGCTTTTGGAAACTGTGCAGTTCTAAAACCCTCAGAACAAACGCCATTTTCGCTGGTGAAGCTTGTTACCTTGCTGAGTCAGGTTTTACCTCCTGGAGTATTGAATCTGGTTAACGGCCGAGGCCCAATAACAGGCTCGTGCTTAGTGTCTCACCCTGGAGTGGATAGAATTAGCTTCACAGGGGGTACCGTAACTGGGCGCAGTGTGATGGAGCATGCAGGAAAACAACTTACCCCGTGCTCTTTAGAGCTTGGAGGGAAGTCAGCTAACATCATTTTTGCCTCTGCGGATTATCAGAGGGCACTAGATGGCGCACTTATTGGGATTTATTCGAATAATGGCCAACAATGTCTAGCTGGATCCCGAATTTTGGTGGAACAAACAATCTTTGATCAATTTGTGGAGGAATTTGTTGAGCGAACCAAAAATATTGTTGTGGGAGATCCTTTAGATGATAATACGGAAATTGGTCCAATAGCTTCTAAACAACATTTGGAAAGAATTTTGTCCTTCGCAGATGTCGCGCAGCATGATGGTGATAAGATTTTAGTAGGAGGGAGAAGGTTTTCAAAATATCAGAATGGCTACTTTCTTGAACCCACAGCAGTTTTAGCTAAGTCAAACAAAAGTAGAGCATGTCAGGAAGAAATTTTTGGACCATTTGCAAGTTTTATCTCATTCAAATCAGAAGATGAAGCTATTGCAATAGCAAATGATACAGAATTTGGTCTTGTTTCGTATGTTTGGTCTGATCATATGCCAACAATAATGAATGTTTCTGAGGCCATGCGCTCAGGGGTGGTTTGGATTAATACTCCAATGATGAGGGAATTAAGGGCACCGTTTGGAGGTTTCAAGAACTCAGGGGTAGCTAGGGAGGGAGGTTATTCATGTGAACAATTTTATACTGAAGAGAAGACAGTATCTTTGCCAAAATCTCCATTAAATTTAAAGAAATTTGGTGGGGGTAAATAACTTAGTGATTTTTCCAATGCAGATCAGAAGAAAGCATAAATACTTTCGATATTCTTGATAATTCTGTACTTGACAATATCCAATTCCAAGAGTTTAAAGAAGAAGAATTGTATTTTTAAAGCATTTCAGCGGTTGTAGCTCAGTTGGTTAGAGTGCCGGCCTGTCACGCCGGAGGTCGCGGGTTCGAGCCCCGTCAACCGCGCCATATCATTGGGTGATTTTCTTATAGAGTTGACAACGATAAAGGTGAACAATGACTCATTTTTGGTTGCGCTCAGAAGATAGAGGCGATGAGTACAGGACCCCGATAACACCGGGGGGAGCAAGAAAGCTTTTGAATTCAGGGATAAAAGTTACTGTTGAAGAAAGTAGTAAAAGGATTTTCCCCACTGACGAATATAGTGCGATAGGATGTGAAATAGCTTCAAAGGGATCATGGAAAAGAAGTCCTAGCCATGCAATAGTTTTGGGATTAAAGGAGTTAGATAATGAAAATGCTTTGAGCCATAGGCATATCATGTTTGCCCACGTGTTCAAAGGACAAAAAGATTCAACAAAAACTTTGGCTTGTTTTAAAAATGGGGGTGGCATCCTTTACGATCTGGAGTATCTCACTGATACAAAAGGAAAACGAGTTGCAGCATTTGGTCGATATGCGGGCTTTGCGGGGGCAGCCGTAGGATTGAAGATTTGGCTCACTCAAAATAGAATCGGTTTAAATAGGGATTTTCAATTCCCTTCAGTTGCTGACAGGAATGAAATATTGACTATTTTGGAAAAAGGCCTATCCAACCTCACCTTAAAGAATGCTCATAAACCAAGAGTAATCATAATAGGCGCACACGGTAGAGTTGGGAATGGGGCCAAAGAATTATGCAGCTCTTTGGCTATTGAGACTACATACTGGGATTTGAAAGAAACTGCTGGCGGAGGACCTTTTTTGGAAATTCTTGATTATGATGTATTTGTTAACTGTGTTTTGGCCACGCCATCGTCAAAACCCTTAATCGACGAATCTTCAGTTAAGTTGCCCCGAAAACTAAAAGTGATTTCTGACGTCTCGTGCGATCCTGGGAGTCCCTATAATACAATACCGTTGTATGATCAGCCCAACTCATTCAGCTCTCCTTTTCATACAATAATGGCTGGAGGTAAACCATTATATGTTACTGCCATAGATAACCTCCCAGCTATGCTTCCCAGGGAAAGCAGTTTAGATTTTGAAAACCAGATACTGGACTATTTTGTTGATTTTGAAGATGACAAAAAGGGTGTTTGGGCGCGAGCGGAAAAAATCTTTAATGACAAAATAAGAAGAATATGAAAATAACGAGGATATTATGGGAAAAATCCACTGGTTAGGAACTGGACTTTCATCAATACCCGGTCTGCGTCAATTATTGATCCAAAACGCTGATGTAAATGTTTGGAATAGGAGTTTGGGTAAGGCAGAGACCTTAGTGGGAGATTTAACGAAAAATATTCGTAAATTCGATTTGGAAAATCTGGGAGACGAGCTTTTAGAGGGAGACATTGTCGTTTCTATGTTGCCGGGTGATTGGCACGTACCAGTAGCAAAACTCTGCATGAGTCATCGTGCAAACTTTGTTTCCTCATCATACATATCTGAGGAAATGAGAACTTTTCACGAATACGCTCTAGAGGAGAATTTGAGGCTAGTCAATGAAGTTGGTTTGGATCCTGGAATTGACCATTTGATGGCACATTATTTGGTCGATGATTATAAGGGCTCTTTAGATTATGATCCAGAGAATGAAATAGAGTTTCTTTCGTATTGTGGTGGTATTCCAAAGATACCAAACGAATTTTGTTATAAGTTTAGTTGGTCTCCTGCTGGAGTGCTGAAGGCTCTGAAATCTCAATCAAGAGCTGTAAAGAATTATCAAGAGGTAATTATAGAGAGACCTTGGCATCAGGTGGAACATTTTTCTATTCCATCTGAAGATACTGAAACATTTGAGGTATATCCAAACAGAGATAGTGTGCCTTTTATGAAACAATATTCTTTTGAAGAGAGTTGGAAGGTCAAGACGTTTGTTAGGGGGACCCTACGAAATATGGGTTGGAAAAAAGCATGGAGAGGAGTCTTTCAAGAAATTGAGACTTTGGATCTTGCAAAAGAACTCGGTAAGCTTCAGGAAATGTCTGACAAACTATGGAAAGAGAATTCTTACACCGATAATGAGCCTGATAGAGTAGTTTTAAATGTATCCTTGAAAGCTTC
>CACIIZ010000058.1 GCA_902586855.1 uncultured Alphaproteobacteria bacterium
TGATCTGAAAACTTGTATCCATGCATCAATATAATTGCACACGAGACAAAACCTTCATTAATGCAGACCGTTAGGTCGTTCCGAATACTTTTTATATCTAATGATTTTGTAACTTCCCCACTTGCTAAGACTCGCTCGTCCACACCCACCACCTTTTCATATAACTGATCAGGCAAATTAATTTGGCGCGCAAATATATCCGGTCGATTTTGATAGCCTAATCGAAGTTGATCTTCAAACCCTTTGGTAGTAACTAAAACAGTTTTTGCCCCCTTACGTTCTAGTAAAGCATTAGTAGCCACGGTCGTTCCCATTTTAATTGAATCAATTTGATATACTGGGATCCGTTTACCCAATGGAATCGACAAGAAATTTCGAATAGAATGCACGGCTGCATCATCATATGTTTGTGGATTGACAGATAAAAATTTGGAAGAAAGTAACTCTCCATTTGGATTTAGTGCGACAGAGTCGGTAAAAGTACCACCCCTATCTATCCAAAAACTCCAGTTTCCCATTCATTTTCTCTCTTTCCACAACCTACATGTCATATAGTCTAGACTAATTCAAACGTTTGGTGATTTGTATAAAAAAATAGTAAAGTAGCAGTAACCTTAGTACTACATTTGTTGAGTTCTTTCGGGTAACCTGATAACCTGAAATCGATTAAATTTAAATGATGTATCAAAATATCCTGGAAATTTTAAGTGTCGATTTGGGCAAAAATATCACTGTTAATTGCACGCCTAACAAAAGGGGGAGAACAACTAAGCAATATATTCTTAAAGTTGAAGACACCCCCTGAGAAGACGGCTGGTTTTACTATAGCTGTAATTGCTCTAAGTGCAAAAATGGCGAAGGCGGATGGCATAGTTAAGACAGAAGAAATTAATGCCTTTAGACAAGTATTTCATATTCCAAAAAATGAGGAAAAAAATGCCTCTCGCGTTTTTAACTTAGCTCATAGGGATGTAGCTGGTTTCGAAATATATGCCAGAAAGATTTATAAGATGCTATACAGCAATTCTAAGATCTTGGAAGATCTCTTAGAAGGATTGCTTCATATTGCTACTTCAGATGGATCATATCATCCATCTGAAAATATTTTTATTGATGAAGTTGCCAAAATCTTCAAATTGAATGAAGCGACTTTATTAACCTTAAAATCAAGATATATCCCAGAGCAAATTCCAAATCCCTTTGTTGTCTTGGGAGTGACGCCCAGTTGGGATATATCAAGTATTAAAAGAAAGTGGAAAAAATTGGTACGAGAAAACCACCCAGACAAATTATCAGCTAGGGGCCTACCTCCTGAAGCCCTTTCACTTGCGAACAGCCGTTTATCAAAAATAAATCACGCTTGGGAAACAATAAATAAAGCAAGAACACTCGTCTAAAATTTGAACCTTTGACTTAAACCGTTTACTCCAGTATACGAACCGTTCTGAAAAGGAAAATACTCAAATCTAAACTAGGAGTGCAATTCCAATGTCTGACCCAACAATCACTAGCCAAAATCTTCCTTCTTGGGATCTAACTGACCTTTATACAAAAATAAATGCTCCTGAGATTGAGGACGATCTTGCAAAAGTGGACAATCTAACCACAAAATTTCGGAAGAAGTATCGAGGTAAGATTTCCACCCTAAAAGAAAAGGGGTTTTTGAAATTACTTAAAGATTGGGAGTCGTTAGAGAGAAAATATGGTAGGCTTTTATCCTATGCTCAACTACTACACAGCCAAAAAAGTACTTGCCAAGAAAGAATTAAGTTTCTATCCGACGTGCAAGAAAAACTGACTAAATTCAGCTCTAGAACACTTTTTCTATTTCTGGAAATCAATCAAATGAGTGAGAAACATTATAAAAAAATTGTCTCCAAAAAAAGTGGTATTCACAGATACAAAGTTTTCTTTGACAAAAATAGGGCTATGCGACCATACCAACTGTCAGAATCTTTGGAAAACCTTTTAAATGAGTTGGGATCAACCACCAAGAATGCCTGGTGCAAACTTTTTGACGAAACAATTTCTGGAATGTCGATTGAGATAGCTGGAAAGAAATGTAGCTTGGAAGAAACTTTGAGTCTTTTTCAGAGCCCTAATTCAAGGATAAGAGCATCGGCTGGTATAAAGTTAGCAAAGACATTTAAAGAAAATTTAAAAATATTTGGGAGAATAACAAACAGCTTGGTCAAAGAAAAACAAATTGAGGATAACTGGAGAAATTTCAAGAATCCACCTCACTCCAGACATATGCTTAATGATATTGATCCTAAAATCATAGAAAATCTTCGAGATACGATAGTAAATTCTTACCCTGAAACTTCTCATAAATATTACCAACTTAAGGCTAAGTTGATGGGTAAGAAAAAGCTTAAACTTTGGGATAGAAATGCACCTTTCAATCGAAGAACCCAACCCAAATTCAGCTGGGAAAGAGCAAAACATATAGTATTAGAATCCTACGCAGATTTTGACCCTCGATTAGCCCAAATTGGTAAGGATTTCTTTGAAAACGGCTGGATTGACGCCGATACCTCGGTTGGAAAGGCACCTGGGGCTTTCAGCCATCCAACAGTAACTGATGTGCACCCTTACATTCTCATTAATTTCTTTGGTAATACTCGGGATGTAATGACCTTATCCCATGAGCTCGGTCATGGGATCCACCAGGTGCTCTCCGCAAAGCAAGGAGAAACCCTTTCTGCAACACCATTAACATTGGCAGAAACTGCATCGGTTTTTGGGGAAATGTTGACTTTTGAACGAATTCTTAAAGAGGAGAAAGATCTGACCCAACGTAAGCATTTACTGGCGAGCAAAATAGAAGACATGATCAACACTGTTGTTAGACAGATTTCTTTTTATGATTTTGAATGTAGGATACATGATCAAAGAAAAAATGGGGAGCTTACTACAGAATCGATCTCAAAAATCTGGATGGATGTGTCAAGGGAAAGTCTAGGAGAATGTTTTGAGTACGATCCTAGGTATCAATATTATTGGACCTACATACCTCATTTCATCCACTCACCTTTCTACGTCTATGCTTATGCTTTTGGGGATGGAATGGTAAATTCATTATATGGAACTTATCAATCTGGCATGCCTGGATTCAAAGACAAATATTTCGAAATGTTATCTGCGGGTGGATCCAAAACCTATGAGGACCTTCTGAGCCCCTTCAATCTCGATGTCAGAAAACGAAATTTCTGGAAAAAAGGTGTTGAGGTCTTAAAGAATCTAATCGATGAGCTTGAAAACTTATCGTAAAAACATTCAGGCTATAAAACTATCCTAATTTCGTTTAGTCCCACCGAAATTAACATTACTAAGCTAGCTCACGCATTTTCTTTTGTAACTTCTCAAATGCTCTCACTTCAATTTGCCTAATGCGTTCTCGACTAACCTTATACTCGGAGCTTAGCTGTTCTAATGTCAAAGGATCATCCATTAACCTACGCTTCGTAAGGATCTCACATTCTCTTTGATTAAGGGAGGTCATTGCACATTCTAATAACTTTCTACGACTATTTAATTCCTCTTGATCGGCAAATTTGGTCGCATGATCAGAATTCTCGTCTTCGATCCAATCTTGCCATTCTAACGTCCCCTCATTATTGTTACTCACTAAAACATTAAGCGAGGAATCTCCTCCACCCATCCGCCTATTCATAGAAATTACTTCTTCCTGACTTACTTCAAGACTCTCAGCAATTTTCCTTACATTTTCTGGACGTAAATCACCATCTTCCATTGCCCCAATTCTATTTTTGGCTTTGCGCAGATTGAAAAAAAGCTTTTTCTGGGCACTGGTAGTCCCCATTTTAACCAAGCTCCAACTCCTTAGTATATATTCCTGAATGCTGGCCTTTATCCACCACATTGCATAAGTTGCCAACCTGAAACCTTTATCCGGGTCAAACCTCTTCACGGCTTGCATCAAACCAACATTGGCCTCTGATACTACTTCATTTATCGGTAAACCATAGCCTCTGTAACCTAGAGCTATCTTAGCAGCCAACCTAAGATGAGAGGTGACTAGCCTATGTGCACTTTTTCTATCGTCATGGTCTACCCAAGCCTTTGCCAACATGAATTCTTCTTCTGACGTTAACATTGGGAACTTTTTTATCTCGTTCAAATAATTCGCGAGACCGCCCTCACTAAGTGCAGGTAAACTATTTCTACTCATAATATCCTCATAATAAATTTGTCGTTTACTCAGAATACAACGACGGGCAACAGATCATATATAGTGTCAGATTAATAAAAATCAATAGCTGTAACCAAAAAATCTTGCTCACAACTGTTCGAATGATTCCAAAAGTTTTTGAAAATCTTGGGGTGGAGAGGCCTTAAAATTCAGGGGAGCCATATTAATTGGGTGTCGAAAAGCGAGCACCTCAGCATGTAATGCCTGACGACAAAAATTGTCATAATTAGGACCAAGTATTTTTGACAAATTCAAGTTAAATTTACGGCCTGATCTATAAAGCGGATCTCCTACAATGCCATGATTTATGGCATCCATATGAACTCTGATTTGGTGTGTCCTTCCTGTTTCTAACCAACAACTTACTAAAGATGCTAAAACTTTGCCTTCATAGAAAAAACTCTTAAGTATTCTGCACCTTGTTACCGCTTCTTTCCCACCCCCATCTTTCCGCACAACCATTTTCTTTCGATTTTTTGGATTTCTGCCTATTTTGCCACCAATTCTTAATACTCCATCTTTTTCCAATGACAATAAATCTCTATTTCTTGATGTATTACTAGATGGGTTAGGTACACCCCATAATATTGATAAGTATTGCCTTTTAACACTGCGCTGGAACAATTGTCTGGTTAGTTCAAGGTATGACTGCTCAGATTTAGCTACAACTAATAGTCCTGAGGTATCTTTATCAAGTCGGTGAACTATCCCTGGCCTATCATAGCTACCGATGTCTGCCAATTTCGGGTAATGCTTTACCAAAGCGTTCGCAAGAGTACCCCTATAAACTCCTGCACCAGGATGCACCACCAATCCAGGCTCCTTATCAATAACTAGAAGATGCTCGTCCTCAAATATAATTTGCAGAGGTATGTCTTCTGAAATTATTTGTGGAACTAAATACTCATCTAAACTTATTAGAATTACTTCGTTTTTTTCCGGTCGGTATTTTTGATGAATTTTTCTATCGAATTTAGCTGACCTCATAGCACCTGATCTAATTAAGGTTTTGACTCGAGATCTCGTTAGTCCTACATCTTGGGGAATTGAGTCCATTATTACTTTATCCAACCTACCATTAGGTTCACTAATAACTATGCGTAAAATTTGATTCTGAAACTTAGTTGAGGATGTCATGGAACAAAAACCTATCGAGAATCATTATGATCCCCAAGGGAAAATGAGACTACTTGGAATTTTGGTCAAGGTTCTCTTAGTGGTCATGATCATCGGTATATCTATTATAGTGGCGATAATAGTTAAAGAATTTCTTCTCAGCACTAAACAAAATCAGCCTCCAATCATAACATTAAAAGAACTAACTATACCAAAAAATTCCAAAGTTGAGTCAATTTACGTCGAAGAAACGCAAGTATATCTGCTATTGACTGGATTAGATGAAAAGCAAAAGATAGTTGTGATTCGGCTAGAGGATGGTGTAGAAATATCGAGAGATTCTATCATACTTGATAGTGCTGACAAATGAATTCCTCAATAAATTAACTGAAGAAAAAGGTTTTCTTATGTCTTCATCAAATATCTTTATCCAAGAGCTGAGGGAGAAATTATCCCTTGCTGAAATTGTTGGAAAGAAGGTTAGTTGGGACAAAAGGAAATCTAGTCGAAGAAGGGGGAATTTTTGGGCCTGTTGTCCCTTTCATGATGAAAAAACAGCCTCCTTTAAAGTAGATGATATAAAGGGCTTCTATTATTGCTTTGGTTGTCACGAAACAGGCGATTGCATTACCTTTGTGCGAAAGATGGAAAATCTTGACTTCTTTTCCGCAATCAAAAGATTAGCCTTGGAAGCTGGAATGCAGATCCCAGATAGTTTTGAATCGAAACAAGTATCGCGCAATTTAGAACGGCGCAGTGTATTACTAAATCTGCACTCATTGGCAGTAAATTTTTATCGCAAACATCTGGAAGCGAGCCCGACCAAACCTGCTTCTGATTTCATTGAAAATAGGATAGGTACGGATGGAATTGTGCAAGATTTTCAACTTGGATTTGCTCCTGAAAGTAAAAATAATCTTTTCAAACACCTGAAGTACCAAGGTTACAGTTCTGAGGATATAATTAGTAGCGGTTTATGTGCCAGAAGTGAAAGTGGCGAAATATATGATCGATTTCGAAACCGCATAATTTTTCCAATTGTTAATGTTAGAAACGAAATAGTGGGACTAGGTGGCAGAGCTTTAAACAATTCAGCTAGCGCAAAATATCTCAACTCTCCTGAAACTGAAATTTTTCAAAAAGGAAAACTACTTTTTAATCAGAATAATTGTTTGAAGGCCAATCACAAGGAGAAAAAACTCATTGTGGTCGAAGGCTACATGGACGTAATAGCACTTTGGAAAATAGGTATAAAAAGTTGTGTTGCTCCGTTAGGTACTGCCGTTACCCCCGACCAGTTACAAAAAATCTGGCATCTTTCCAATCATCCAATCTTTGCATTTGACGGAGATTCTTCTGGAGAAAGGGCCCTTATACGCCTTGCCTTTTTGGTTCTCCCTTTAATATCACCAGAAAAAACCATCAAGGCATGCCGGTTACCCGCAGGACACGATCCAGATGACCTTATTTCAAGTTTTGGGAAAGAATCATTATTAGCTTTATTAAAAAAACCGAATTCTCTTCTGGAGATTTTGTGGGAAAACGAAATAAAAAACTCAACCTATAAAACTCCAGAAAATCGGGCTTTATTGGAAACGAAAATTGATCAAATTTTAACGAAAATAACTAATAAAGCCTTAAGAAGTCATTTTTCGTCTGCCTTTTATGAATTAAAGAAAAACCTCTTTCGAATGAGTAGAAATAGTTATTCTAATTTTTTGACAAACAAAGAAAGTCCAATATACCCCAAGAGGGATAATTGGTCACAAAAAAATCCGAAATCACCTAATATTCCTACAAGTGGTTTAAAGAAATCCTTGCTAGGAAGTGACGCTAATCCAGACTCCATGGAATCAAGGTTCCAAGAAACTGCCATTCTCATATCTCTGATTAATCATCCTCAATTACTGGCCCAATACAGCATTAAATTGAGTGAAATAGATTTTCTGTACAAAGATCTTGAGACAATATACAAAAATATTCTTATGCTTAATAGGGAAAAGAAGGAAATTGATCGTGCACAACTACTGGCTAAATTAAATGAAATAGTTGGAGAAGATGTTTACCAGAAACTAACCTCCACAGGACATTTGAAGATAAATCCCTTTCTGAAAGATATTGCATCGCTTCAAGAAACTCAAATGGCGCTAGAGGATGTTTTGACCCGGAAAGTCGCAATCAAAAATATGCGCCAAGAATTGGCCGATGCAGAAGATGAAATTCAAGAGAATGCTGACGAGGCATTAACTTGGCGGCTCGGACAGGCAAACCAATTTTTGCATCATGCACGTAGTGGCAAAACTATTCCTGATCACTTTGAGAAAAAAAACCTCGAGCAAGACATAAAGCAAATCAAGGATTTGATAAAAAATCAAATCTGGATTAAGAAAAAGTCAAAGAAAAAAACGAATCAATAAGTTATTTGATAGCAGGTGATTCGGTCTTTTAAATAAAGAAAGGTGCAGGTCTTAGGTTGTATGCGGAACGGATCAGAAAAAAGCAAGAACCAAAAAGAGGATGAAAATTCGAATTCACCTCTGGATGTTAATCAAAGTTCAGTAAAAAAACTCTTAGCACAAGCAAAAGCAAAAGGTTATGTGACTTATGCTGAACTGAATGAGACTATGCCTCCAGGTGAAATCAGCTCAGAGCATATCGAAGACGTTATGACTACTCTTTCAGAAATGGGGATAACAGTCATTGATGGTGACGATGAGCAAGAAGAAAATAATGACAACAACCAAATTCCATCCAAAGAAGATGGAACTTCTAAGGAATTAGTAGCAGCTTCTTCTGGAGCTGAGCATATGGATCGTACTGATGATCCCGTAAGAATGTACCTCCGAGAAATGGGATCAGTTGAATTATTGTCGCGAGAAGGTGAGATAGCAATAGCAAAAAGAATAGAGGCCGGAAGAAATACCTATATCTCTGGCCTCTGTGAGAGTCCCTTGACCTTTCAAGCTATTACCATTTGGCGAGAAGAACTTCTGGAAGAAACAATAATGCTTCGTGATGTTATCGATCTCGATGCTACTTTCGGAAGCACTTCTGAAGAAGAGGATCACGAAAATCAGTTAGCAGCATTACAAAAAATAGAATCCGTGGACAACCTAGGGGGTATTGAAGATAAGCCACAAGAACATTCGAGGTCAAATGTTTTAGAAAAAACAAGTGATGAGACCAAACCAGATTACGATAATCAAAAGGACGAATCCGGCGAAAATTTAGATATAGAAGAGTATGATGATGATCAAGCGAATGTTTCATTAGCTGCAATGGAAAATTCGTTAAAACCATCGGTTCTAGAAACTCTTAAAAACATTGCAGATACTTATAAGAAGCTCTCTTTTATGCAAAAAAGTCGAATGTCCGCAGCACTTAAAGGGAAAACTAAATCATCATCTAGCGAGGAAAAAAAATATCAGGATTTAAGACAGAAAATAGTAACTTTAGTGAATTCTCTTCATTTACATAACAATAGAATTGAGGCCCTTATCGATCAACTTTATGGCATCAACCGAAAAATGATGGGACTTGACGGCGCCC
>CACIIZ010000059.1 GCA_902586855.1 uncultured Alphaproteobacteria bacterium
GAACGGGTTACTGTACTCTTCCTCATTCAAATTAAAATTATCCGACCAAACTGCATCAAGTTTTATAGACATTGTCTGGCCTCTTTATTAACGAATCTTTAAATATATGAACGCAATACTCGTATGGCATGTAACTGTGATCAATTGAAAACCGTCGACTTAATTTTTGCACTACGAAATTTATTAAACTGTCAATATCCTGATAATGAGAATTAGGTGCATTAAAGTCTACAAATGGTGTTTGAAAATCAATTGATAGAACTCTTTTACAGGCAATAAACAATTTTTCTATTGTTGAATAAACCTCTTCTTGATGCTTCACATCATCCTCAACATACTTAAAATTAAACACACCTGAGCATATGATATTATCGTATTTCTCTGTTGGAAGATTACCGCCCATTTCTATCTTGAAAAATTCAGCTTTAGCGTGCCGTTCTTTTGCTACATTTAAAAAAATGTCCATGACATCACATCCTTCGTACTGAACCATTATTTTTTTCTTGTTCAAAAAAGAGAATAAATCGCCAAAGCCACAGCCAAAATCCAAAACACTCGATTTTGGTTCAACAAAGCAAGAGAGAGCTTTAAATCGCAAATTTTGCCTTCCTTTACCACATCCTAGAGATTTGGGACTATAACCATGAACTTCAAATTGATCACGGTAAATCTCTTTCATTTTACCGCCCATTTCTAAACTTTTCAAAACTTTGGTCTTATCATTTTCTTCGTTCATTAATATCGTCCTGTTGTTTAAAGGATTTTGATCATAATTTGATAATGAAACGCCTTAAGGCTTTATACCAAATTAGCTTCTGCGGTTCTAAAATGTTTGGGACATCCAAGCATCTAAGTTGAGAAGAGACCAGATGAAAAGTCGACGGTTTTCTTTTCCAGAAAGATGTTCTTCTATTAAACCACTAGTGACATCAAAATCAACATAATCATATATTTGTGATTTTTTTGACATAATAATATCTCTAACAAAATCACTACTTTCTCCCCTAAACCAACTTGCATCAGGTGAGGAAAAACCCTTTTTGGGCGCTTTGGTAATATCCTCAGGTACGTAACTAACCATCATATCTCGCAATATCTGTTTACCGTCATTAGTTTTTTCGAAATATATACTTTTTTTATTTCCTGAAGTGTTTTCGTCTATTCTTAATGAGTTTTCTAAATTATTGAGCTTTAAACTGATTGGACAGCTCATAGCAAAATCTACCAAGTCATTGTCCATAAACGGCACGCGAGATTCTAAACTATGTGCCATAGACAACTTGTCTTCTACAACAAATAATCCATGCAAAAACGTTTTTGCTTCAAAGTACAAACTATGATTTATATAATCCTCTGGCCGACTTAGCTCGATATCATGCCGAGCAAAAACATCCCTAAAAATATCTCGGGTCCAAACACCTTTTAAGTCTTTGGATATAGGTTTAAACATTTTCTGTAAATATCGATTATCAATTAATCTCTGCCAATATAAGTAATAGTGATCGATAAATTCTTCGAAATTTTCGCTTTTTGCAGCTGTATAATATCGCCAAGGATAGCCAGCGAAAAGTTCATCTCCTCCACTTCCGGATAATACTATTTTTACAAATTTGCTTGCCAGCTGTGCAGCATAGTAATTTGGATAGCTTTGCCCAACTCGTGGCTCTTCCAAATGCCAAGCAAGACGAGGCAAGCATCTTTCCATATCCCCTGCTTTTAAAACCATTTCATAATGCTCTGTTCTAAACTCACTTGACATGGCTTCTGCTTTGACTCTCTCATCAAATCCCAATTCAATACCCGACGCAGAACTCAAATCAAAACCACAAGTAAAAGTCTTTAGATTTGGAAAACTTTTTGAGGCAATTGCTGTTATCGACCCACTATCTATCCCACCACTTAAATACGATCCAAGTTCAACATCTCCAACTAATTGCCGGTTAACTGCTTGAAAAAAAAGCCGATCAAGTTCTTCACCATATTCTTGATCTGAAGCAAGTTTTTTCTCAGGCTCCGTAAAGGAATAGTCCCAATAAGAAAATGTTTGTAGAGCATTGTTTTCAAGACTTATTCGCCCATAAGACCCCGCTGGAAGTAAATGAACATCTTGCAAAAGTGTTTGGTCAGTAAATAAGTTTTGAAAAGTCATGTACTCAAGCAAAGCTGGGCTGTTCAACTTACGCTTAAAATCTGGGGTGGCAATAATACTTTTTTGCTCTGATGCGAATAAAAAAATATTGTTCTGATGAGCATAGTAAATTGGTTTTATTCCATATCGGTCACGAGCTAGAACTAGTACCTTCTCATTCTGATCCCATAGTGCCAAAGCAAACATACCATTGAATTTAAGAAGAGCAGAGGTTCCCCAGTGTGCGAGAGCAGAGAGAACGACCTCACTATCAGTTTGAGATTTAAACCTATAGCCAAGGGTCTCTAGCTCAAGACGTAGCTCGCGGTAATTATAGATTTCACCATTATAACTTAAAATGTACCTATTATCTGCACTTTGCATTGGCTGATGGCCAGCTGGAGATAAATCAATTATTGATAGCCGTCGATGTCCAATCCCAACGTTACCTCTAATCCAGTGCCCCTCGCTATCTGGACCTCGATGAGCAATAGCATCAGTCATTCTTTTCAAAATAATTGGTGAGACTGATTGTCCATTAAAATTAATTAGACCTGCGATGCCACACATTATATCTAAATTTCGACTACGTTGTTTATCACATAAATTTGTTCTTCCTCGGTCATACCATGAAACAAAGGCAGTGATATTGAACAATGATTTGCAAAATAAGCATTTGGATAGTCCTCAGGCCTTAGTGTATACTTATTTTTGTAAAAGCTAAGCATATGTAGTGCATGAGTTGCGGGTCTTGTTGATATTCCTCTTTTCTGTAAACTTTCCATCCAATTATTTCGCGCGTGATTTATCTCGCTAATATTTGCAAGTGAAATATCATCTGATTGAAACAAACATGGATAGCTTTGATAACCATGGCCGTATTTATCTCCAGTGAATGGTGTTGTTAGCCAATCCAAACGGGAAAATGCATCATCAAAGCGAGTTGCAATGCACTTCCTTTCTGAAATAATGTTTGCGGCCCGGTCCATCTGAGTATTTCCAAGTGCTCCTTGAATATCAGTCATACGTTGATTGTAACCTGCATGAATATGATCAGCTAAAAGGTACGGCTTTGGCCCTAAGTGTCTTTGTAAATCAGACAGGACCGCACCGTGATCGCGAAGCTGTTTAATTTTTATGGAGAGCGATTCATTAGCAGTTGTAACCATGCCTCCCTCACCTGTAGTAATAGCCTTTCGAGGATGAAAACTAAATACACCTGCATCACCGAAACATCCTACGTGTTGTCCTTTGTAAGTTGCGCCAAAACCACAAGCAGCATCTTCAAGTACCCAAAGCTGATGCTTCTTTGCTATCCTCATTATTGGATCCATATCCGCAGCTAAACCAAAAAGATGTACTGGCATTATACCCACGGTTCTTTGAGTTATTAAGTTATCAATCAAGCTTACATCGATATTAAAAGTTGATAGATTAATATCGCAAAAAACTGGTTTTGCCCCTAAATGCTCCACAACGTTTGCCGTTGAGATCCAAGTAAATGCAGGAACTATCACCTCATCCCCAGGCTTTAATCCTAAACCCGCTAAAGCCAGATGCATACCTGTGGTACAAGAAGTTACAGCAAGATTAAAAGAAGATCCAGTAAAAGCGCCCCATTTGTCTTCAAAGGATTTAACTTGCGGACCCTGCACCAGCCATCCACTTTCCAATGGCTCTAAAACACTTTCAATTTCGTTGGGCAAAAGTGAAGTGCGCGTAATAGGAATTGATTTTGTGTTTTCCGACATTTTATTTTATTCCTGCAGCTTTTTTACGTGCCTCTACTTCACCTTTGTGAGAATTACGCCATTCAATTAAGCGGCGCAAACCCTCATCTAAATCAAGATCTGCGGTGAAGCCAATTTGAGAGCTTGCTTTACTGGGGCTACCAATTCTATTTCTGACAAGTGTAGCCTGACTACGTGGAGCATAGTTGATTTCCTTATTAAATCCCGTTAAGTTCAATAATTTTTCTGCCAGCTCCTTCAACGATGTCCTACGACCTGTCCCGACATTATAAAACTCGTCAGTTACATTCGATGCCATTCCACAGACGTTTGCTTTGGCACAATCTTCCACCGCCACAAAATCAAAGGCTTCTGAGCCATCTCCCATGATTGTTGGAGCCTCTCCTCGATCAATGGCATCCAGCATTTTCATAATAACCGCTATGTAGGCGCCATGATAATCTTGACGTGGTCCATAAACATTCATGTACCTTAGGCCAATGTAGTCGAGACCATATCGATGGTGAAACGAACGCATCATTGCCTCACCAGCAATCTTTGTTGCTCCATAAAAGTTTTTATTGTTGTAGGGGTGATCTTCTTCCATAGGCTCGGTTACAGCATCTCCATAAACTGACGCGGAAGAAGACCAAACCAACCGTTTAATATTGTTGGCGATACAGGCTTCCATCACATTAAATGTGCCTGCCACGTTTGTATCAAACGCCGACCGAGGGTATTCATGGCATTGAAGCAGCCACAACGCCGCAAGATGAAAGACTCCCTCGATTCTATGATCTTTCATCGCTGCATTCAAGATGTCGGTTTGCAGTATGTCACCACCCACATCACATACTGAACATCTGGGATCCTTCAGAGAATTTGCCAAGTTTTCTTTACGACCGCGCGTGAAATTATCATAAATTAGAACCTTTTCTACATCTTCTTTTAGTAACTGATCTACGGTGTGCGATCCGATGAGCCCAGCACCTCCAATAACCATAAGTCGTTTGCCTTTTAAATCCATGTATTACTCCTAGAATGTATTTGAATGTAAGCTCGTTATGGCTTCGATTATTTTATTCTGTTGTTGATGATTTAAAGTGCCATAAATAGGTAAACTCACTACCTCATGTGCTGCCAACTCACTATGCGGGGTCAGGGCAGGCCTGGCTACAGCTGGCTGAAATGAGAGGGGCATTGGATAATGCACCATTGTAGGAATGCCCATAGCAGCTAATTTTTCTTGAAAGAATGATCTGTTAGTTACACGTATTGTATACTGCGACCATGCCGATGTGAATCCTTCAACCTTAACTGGAGTTTGGATCAGATCATTGTTAGCAAATCTCGTATTATATCTAAGCGCTATTTCCCCCCGCTCTGCTATTTCTATGTCAAGGATATCAAGCTTAGCCAACAATATCGCTGCTTGAATTGTATCCAGCCTAGAATTCACTCCAACTCTCGTGTGATAATATCGTTTCTCTTGTCCATGACGTGCTATTTGCCTGATCGATTTGGCAAGTTCTTGATCTGAGGTAAATACTGCTCCCCCATCCCCGTAACATCCCAGGGGTTTCGTAGGAAAAAAACTTGTGCAGCCAATTAATGATAGATTGCAAGACTTACGATCTTTGTAACTTGCACCAAAGCTCTGAGCGCCGTCTTCAATAACCGGAATAGAATATTTTTCTGCTATGAGATTTATCCTGTCAAAATCCGCGGTTAATCCATAGAGAGAGACAGGAATTATAGCCTTAGTTTTTGAAGTAATGGCACCTTCGAGTTTTTCTGAATCTAAATTGTAGGTAACCGGATCAATATCAACATACACAGGTTCAGCACCCAAGATTACCGCAGTTTCAGCTGTCGCAATATATGAAAATGAAGGAGTAATGACTTCATCACCTTTACCAATTCCTAAAGCCATCAAAGCGATCTGCAATGCATCAGTCCCATTAGCAACCGTGATACAGTGCGTCGCTTTCGTATAATGTGACAGACGCTCTTCAAGTTCTGCTACCTCCGGACCAAGGATATATTTTCCATGTGCTAAAACTGCAGCAATTCTTAATTTGATTTCCTTTGAAATTCTATCTTGCTGCTTAGCTAAATCAATAAATGGCAACATATTCAGATAACCTCTCGGGTCACTCTTGACCCATTTAGTCTATAAATTTCACCTGTATGCTCACAAATTGCACTGGATTCTCCTGCCAATGGAAGTTTAAGTTGTTGGCCATACGCACTCATCCAACCTATTTGCTTTGCAGGATTTCCAACAACTAGAGCAAAATCTGCCAAACTCTCTCGCACAACTGCACCAGCCCCCACAAACGCAAATTTACCAATTTTGATGCCACACACTACAGTGCAGTTAGCACCTAATGTTGCACCCTGCTTAACCAAAGTATCTTTAAACTCTGCCTTTCTTTCAATCAACGCCCTTGGATTGTAGACATTGGTAAATACCATTGAAGGTCCACAGAAAACGCCATCTTCCAGGGTGATATTATCATAAATGCTGACATTGTTTTGGATCTTGCAATTATCTCCAATCCTCACTCTGTTTCCAATGAAAACATTTTGGCCGAGGGACACGTTTCGACCGATTCTTGCGCCACCGCAAACATGCGTAAAGTGCCATACTCTCGATCCCTCTCCAATCTCGGCGCCGCAGTCTACAATTGCACTATCATGAATCATCTCAGCCATCTCATTTCTCCGTCAGTAATGGATGGGTCTCACTAAATTTCTGGACTGACTGAGATCGGATATCAGCAACAGCCTCAATTGCAATACGGTTTTCGGCTAAACCAAAACCACGATCACTCAAAATTTCTTTGTAACTCACAGTATGCAGGTCAGTGAACCCATTTGAAAACTCAATCTCATTACCGTTCATCCTGAGAGATCGGTAAGTGCGAGCGCCAGTCTCCTTGATTTCATTAGGAATGTCTGAGTAATCAATGGATAAAAACCACCTTACTCTCGCATCTTTATACTCCAAGTAACCAGATGCCTTTGTTTGATCTCTAAAAGAGACCTTATTTTCTTGCAAATCTCCAAACACAAAATGCAACATATCAAAAAAATGAATTCCAATGTTCGTAGCGATACCCCCAGATTTGCTTTCGTCCCCTTTCCAACTTTGAAGATACCATTTACCTCTTGAGGTTATATAAGTCAGGTCCACGTCAAATTTTTCTTTTGCGCGAGTTTTTTCAACTCGATCTTTTAGAGCAATAATTGAAGGATGGAGCCTAAGTTGAAGGATCGTATTAACTTTTCTCCCAGTTTCTCTTTCGTAATCTATCAATGCATCTATATTCCAAGGATTAAGAACAAGAGGCTTTTCGCATATTACGTCAGCATCCGACCGGAGTGCAAACCGGATATGACTGTCATGCAAGTAATTCGGTGAACATATAGAAAAAAAATCTATTCCTCTTGCTTCCCGTCGATATTTGTCGATAAACCTATCAAACCTCTCATATTCTGTAAAAAAATTTGCTTCCGGAAAATGCCTGTCGATAATCCCAACCGAGTCATTTGGATCATATGCTGCCACAAGATCGTTATTAGTCGCCTTTATGGCTGACATATGCCTGGGTGCTATGTATCCTGCTGCACCAATTAATGCAAAATTTTTCATAGATGATATTCCTTAAAGCCGGATATCCGTTTTATGAGCGGCGAAAATATTTTTCAAATCAAAAATGACATGTTCCCTCTTACAAAGAGACTTAATATTCGTTATTCCCATCTGTTTGAAATCATCGTGTGCCACGCACACAAGCACACCATCGTAGTGAGATGAGTTTAGTTTCTTAGTCAGTTGTATGTTGTACTCTAGCATCGCTTCTGAAGCCTTGCACCAAGGGTCATAAACGTCTACTAGCGCGCCATACTCTTTTAATTCATTAATCACATCGATCACTTTAGTATTTCTCAAATCTGGGCAATTTTCCTTGAAAGTTAGTCCAAGAACCAACAAACGAGCTTCATTCACTTGCAACTTTTTTTTAAGAAGGGTTTTAATCATTTTCTGGGCAACATATGCACCCATACCATCGTTAATTCGTCTTCCCGCCAAGATTAATTGTGGATTATATCCAACCGACTGGGCTTTGTGAGTCAAGTAATAGGGGTCAACTCCAATACAGTGCCCTCCCACCAAACCAGGTTTAAAATGCATAAAATTCCACTTTGTTCCCGCAGCGTCTAAAACGGATTGAGTATTAATTTTCAATTTCTCAAAGATAATTGCTAATTCATTCATTAATGCTA
>CACIIZ010000060.1 GCA_902586855.1 uncultured Alphaproteobacteria bacterium
AAAATATTTTTCCTTTGCTCCTGCAATCAAAAATGGTTCACCTATTCTATCCAACAGGTGGGAAGGAAATCCTGAACCATTGTCTGAAATTTGAAAAGTAACTGTTCTGCTGTCACATTTTACGTCAATCCAAACCGTATCATTAGAAAAATGTATTGCATTTTGAATAATGTTTCTGAGCCCGTAAATTAGTTCTGGTTTCCTCGCAATTAAAGGTTGATTATCATTACTGAAATCTGCCAAATCGTTTCCTCTATTATTATTCAGAGAAAAGGTTATGCATTTTTTCTCATCCAAATGAAGCTCAACAGCTTCTTGAACAATAACCATAATAGGCATGTTCCTTAAGAAAATATCCTCCTTCCCTTTCCTACCAATGTTACTCAAGATTTCTTTACATCTATCAACTTGTGTACTAATCAAATCTAAATCCTGATTGAGTGCTTTGGTATCAGAAAAACCGTGCTGGAGTTCTGTTGAAGCCAATTTGATAGTAGCAAGAGGGGTTCCCAACTCATGAGCTGCGGCAGCCACTATGCCACCTAAAGAAGTTAACCTGTGCTCTCTTTCTAAAGCCATTTGCATGGCTTGAAGAGCCTGAGACATAGAAAATGTTTCCGTAGCTACCCTTCTTGAATAAATAGCCATAAATAATGTTGCTATTGAAAGAGCTAACCAATTACCTATTAACAGTAGTGACGGTGGTTCTAAGATATCACCATATTGATTTTTTAGAGGAATATAAAAATGTGAAAGTAGAGTAATTATAATACAGGCAGAAATCCCAAGCAAGATAGTGAATTTCAAATTCAGAACTGTAGCAGATATAATTACAGGTGCGAGTATCAAAACGGAAAAAGGATTAGTCAACCCTCCGGTAAAAAACAACATAAGACTCAATTGTAACAGATCATATAAAAGAAAAAGCATGTTCTGATATTCAGATAAGCGTTTTGTTTTCGGGAAATAGTTGGTGCTAATCAAATTCAATCCTGAAGATAAAAAAATTAGTCCTAGACAGGCCAAAATATTAAAGTCTAAATACAATACGAAATAACCAACTAGTACTGCGAAAAATTGACCAAAAACAGCCAACCATCTTAAGTAGGTCAATGTAACCAGTCTTACCCAGTCACCCCTGGCCGATTTAGCGAAAGATCTTTCAATTTTAAAATTCATGGAACATCATTTGAGTATATTTTGACATTAAATTCCTACATATAAAGTGTAAAAAAAAAAAGATGGATACATGTTATGAGACACACTGATACTAGATTTATTTTTATAGGCTTGTCATTAATTTTTTGTTTGTTTTTAACGATTTTTCTTCTGTTTAAAAAAGGATCAGAAGGTAATGATTTTTCCAGATGTAATCTAAATTCAACACCTAGCACATTTAAGGATTTCCAGGGTGATTTTTCTTTAATAAATGTAGACGGGTTAAACGTTACCAGCGATGTGATACTAGAAAAACCAAGTCTGCTTTATTTTGGATACACTTTTTGTCCAGATATTTGCCCTTTTGATTTGATGAGAAATTCTCAAGCAGTAGATCTACTTGATACTGAAAATATAAAAGTAACCCCCATTTTTATCTCAATTGATCCAGAAAGAGATACTCCTTCGGTATTAAAGGAATTTACTGAATTTCATCATCCAAATATGATGGGATTAACTGGTTCAAAAGAGCAATTAGATAATGTAAAAAAGATTTATAGGGTCTATTCTGAAATTCCAAGAAATACTTCACAAGATTATATTGTTAATCATAGTACCTTTTCCTATTTCCTATTACCTGGAGAAGGTGTGCAAACTTACTTTACAAGAAAACAAACACCAGAAGAGTTGGCCGACACCATTAAATGTATAACTGAAATAAAATTTATAAATAAATGAAGTCTCAACTGTCGACTTAATCTTGAAAATATTTCTTTTGAAATTATATCGAATAACATGGCAAATATTGACACGATAGATCTTGGAACGGATCCGTCTTTACTGATTCTAGATGATGATGAACCGTTCACAAGAACTCTTGGAAGAGCTATGGAAAGGCGCGGCTTCGTTGTCAAGGCTCTGTTAACTATTGAAGAGGGCCTAAGATATGTCAAAAATACACCACCAGCGTATGCCATCATTGATTTAAGATTAGGTGATGGAAATGGCTTGGATGTAGTTGAAAAAATTAGAGAAAAAAGACCCGAATCCTCCATAGTAGTGCTGACTGGCTATGGAGCCATTGCTACAACAGTAGCGGCAATAAAAATTGGCGCAGTTGATTATTTAGCAAAACCGGCTGATGCCAAAGATATTACAGCGGCTCTCCTTTCTTCAACCGAATCAAAACCTCCTCCTCCAGAAAACCCCATGTCTGCCGATAGAGTAAAATGGGAACACATTCAAAGGGTCTTTGAACTGTGTAATAGAAATGTTTCTGAGACAGCTAGGCGCCTAAGCATGCACAGAAGAACACTTCAAAGGATTCTCGCAAAACGAAGTCCGAAGTGACTCGTTAATTAAATATGCTTACCCTGAAGTAGTTTTGGAACATCCCCATTCAAACCAGATGCTTCTTTCATTAAATACGTCTTCAACCTTGGGGATTTCCTTACGATATCAAATGAAAATCCGCGGGCAATTTGTAATAAAAATCCATTATCAGAAAAAATCTTATTTGTTATATCCGTAAATAAAGACATAGATAAAATATCATAATTTCTCCATCTGGAGTATCTCTTCAAAACATTTGTCGCACCTATATCCTCTCCACATCTTCTTGCCAGAATTAATACCTCCGACAAGCATGCTACATCCCGAATTCCTAGATTTAAACCTTGTCCAGCAATAGGGTGGATATTGTGAGCTGAGTCACCGATAAGAGCAAACCTTTCCTTAACCAACTTTTCGGCTATAGCTAATGTAATGGGAAAAACTTTACTAGGAGTATCCAACTGAATCTCCCCTCTCCGATCATTAAAAGCCTTCCCCAATCTTTCAAGAAATAAACTTTCATCCAGTTTATTAATTTTTTTGGCTTCATCTGTTCCCATAGTCCAAACATAACAAGATCTATTGCCAACCAATGGTAAGATAGCTAGTGGTCCACCTGGCAAGAAAAATTGAAATGCTTCATTGTTGTGCGGAAGAGCATGTCTCACTACACCAACTATGCTGGATTGCTTATAATTTCGTCCAATGTTCTTTATTTTAGCCCTAGCCGATGATTTTGATGGAAACCCGTCTGCACCAATAGCAACCTCAGCTATAATTCTTCTTCTGTCATTTAATGTGATTTCGATCAATCCATCAACAATCTTCTGCCCTTGAACAGTTTTAGATGTTAAATGATTAATTTTGGGACATTCTCTTATTTTTCTCAAAATTGTCTGTCTCAGAAATCTATCCTCAAGCATATAAAAAATTGGTGAATTATCTATTTCATAATCAAAAAAATTTACTTCAAAAGGCTGAGGGTGAGCTACATCAAGTCCTTGTTGCAGAATAATTTTAGAAACTGTTTGTACTTTTTCTTTCACTTCCTCCCATATATTTAACTTAGACAACAAACCCTTTGAGGCAGCATTCAAGGCATAAGATCGACCATCATATAAATCAGTATTAAGATCATGTAGAGTCTGTTTTTCAATCAAAACAACCCTTAATCCATTTAGCCCAAGAATGAGCGCCAATAGACTTCCAACTATTCCGCCCCCGACAATTGCAACATCCTTCTTTTCTTGCATCATTGTTACCAAAAAATGTTATAGTAATTTTTTTTAATTCTGCTGGTATAGGAAATTATTTAAGGAAACTAATTATGACCGACTATACGTTCAAAAGTATTACAGAGCAAGCCAAAGCCATAGAGAACAATCAACTATCGCCAGTGACACTTTTGGAAGAATTTTTTCAGAATATAAGAAACCAACACCACTCAAAAACTATTTATACAGAGGTTTTTTATAAAACTGCGTTAGAAGAAGCAAAGAATTCAGAAAAACGTCAAAAAAGTGGGCTTAGGAAAAGCCTCCTGGATGGTGTCCCAATTAATTGGAAGGATTTGTTTGATATTAAAGGAAAAGCTTGTGAGGGTGGTAGCCTGCTACTAGCTGGAAGAATAGCAAAACGAGATGCAGATGTGGTAGTTCAAGCTCAAAATTCTGGATTAGTAAGTCTAGGTAAAACCCATCTCTCAGAGCTTGCTTTTTCTGGTCTTGGGGTGAATCCTAAAACCGCAACACCACCAAATTCGTCAGATGATAGGATAGCACCAGGAGGATCTTCTTCAGGCGCTGCAGTGGCTACAGCATTCAACCTCTCTTCCGCCGGTATTGGTTCAGACACTGGCGGGTCAATTAGAATCCCTGCTGCTTGGAACAATTTAGTTGGATTCAAGCCCAATCATGGCAATATAAGTTTAAATGGAGTTCTAAAATTGTGTCCTAGCTTTGACACTGCAGGACCTATAACCAGAACTGTTCAAGATAGTCATTATCTATTTCAGATTTTGAAAGGAGAAAAACCTGTCGATTTGCCGAAATGTAATCTTCAAGGAAAAATTTTTCTAGTTGACAAATCTTTTCTAACTAAAGATTTGAGTCCAGAAGTTGAACGCAGCTTCGAAATGTATCTCGAAAAAATAGAAAAGGCTGGTGGTAAAATCACTACCATCAAACTATTAGAAATAGCTAAGGCCACTTCATTAGCATCTATTCTTTTTACCTATGAAGCTTACGATAGTTGGAAGGAATTAATCGAAAAAAATCCTGGGAAAATGCACAATCCAATATTGTCAAGATTTAGAGGGGGCATTGACATTGAAAAAAAAACATACATTTCGTCTTGGGTAAAACTTATGACCTTAAGGGAAAAATTCCTTCATAACATTGAGGGGTATGACTCTGTATTGGCACCAACCTGCCCTATTTTGCCACCAATAGTTAATCATTTATTAGATTCCGAAGATTATTTCACAACGTGTAATTTATTGTCGTTGAGAAACACACGCATCGCAAATCTCCTGGGCTTAACTTCGATCACAATCCCTACTGAAATAAAACATTGCGGGTTAATGTTGTTAGCAAAGCCTCAAAATGAGCTTAATATTTTACGAACTGCAAAGTTGCTTGAGGATTTGATTTGATAAATCATCTAAAAAATTAAAGTCTATTGGCTCACTAATGTTTAAAACACTAGACCTCAGCCAAAACTGAAGGTACTATTATCTTAACGGAACGAAGAGTCCGAATTTTGAGGCATTCATGATTCAACAAGAGCGGTTTTGCAGTTTACCGGATTATCCCTTTTCAAGGCTACGAAACTTATTGGACAAGGTTAAACCTCTGGGAGAGACTTTAGATTTTTCTATTGGTGAACCAAAACATTCCGTCCCATCTTTCGTAGCAGGAGAAATAGTCAAACATACAAATCAACTAAATAATTACCCCGCAAACTTCGGCTCAAAAAAATTGTTAGAAGCCATAAGTCTTTGGTTAGCTAGTAGATATAGTATCAACCCACCGAGTCCAGATACCGATCTAATGGCCTTGAATGGCTCACGAGAAGGGATCTTTAATGCAACACTAGCCTTATGTAATAAAAATATTGACGCAGTGAAGCCTGTAATTCTAATACCTAATCCCTTTTATCAATGCTATTTGGCTGCAGCCCTAGCAGCTGATGCAGAACCAGTTTTTGTACCTGCAATGCCTTCTAATAGTTTTCTACCAGATTTCAGCAAAATTTCAAAAAAGACTCTAAACCGAACATCTATTCTTATGATGTGTTCGCCCTCTAATCCCCAAGGAGCAGTGGCTGATCTTAATTATTGGAAATCTTTGCTCAATCTAGCTGAGTTATATGGATTCAAGATTTTTTCAGATGAAGTTTATTCTGAAATCTACCGCGGTATTAAGCCGATTGGCATATTACAAGCCTCGGCCAAACTTTTTCACGATCCTGAAAAATCACTAAGCTTTAATTCTCTGTCAAAACGTTCGAATTTGCCTGGTCTTCGATCAGGATTTGTGTGCGGGGGACAGAGAAGTATAAAATCAATAAAGAAACTTCGTTCCTACGGGGGCGCACCCTTACCTATCCCAGTCCAAGAAGTATCTATACTGGCCTGGAGTGATGAAAAACATGTAGAGAAGAATCGCAAGTTATATAGAAAAAAATATGAGCTTGCAGACTCAGTTTTTAAACACTTTGAAGGTTATAACTCCCCAAATGCAGGTTTTTTCTTGTGGTTAAGAGTCGGAAATGGAGAGAAACTAACCTATTCATTGTGGAAGAATCACGGCGTTAGATGTCTTCCCGGTGCATATCTTACCAACCAGAAAAAAAATACTAAAAACTTCAATGATCCTGGCTTTGATTTTATAAGAATAGCGTTAGTCAATTCAGTAGAAAAAACTATGGTAGGACTCAAAAAAGTGGCTGAATCCCTGCAAGCACATCCAGAAAAAGAGATTTAATCCTATGTCAACAGTTAATTCCCCTCAGACTAGAGGACCCATTCTTTCATCCTCTTTCAAACTCAAATTACAGCACATTATATTCCAATTTTGTAGCATATTCCTTCTTCTTGCTGCAGCAAGTTTGAGCCTGATCATGTTTAGTTATAATGTTGATGATCCATCATTTAGGTCAATCCCAATTGACCCTGCCAAAAACATCTTTGGAAGTTTTGGGAGCCATATAGCGGATCCACTACACTTGGGATTGGGTCTCTCCTATCAGCTTCTAATTCTTCTATTCATGATTTGGAGTTGGAGACTTACCTTTGATAACAGTAAAAGAAGAATGATTTTTAGGCTTGTGTTTTTTCCTCTCCCATTGGCCACCACATCAATATTTTTCTCTACTTACCCACCGTCTGCGGAATGGAACTCAGCCTTCTCTTATGGTCTTGGAGGAATATTTGGAGATACCATCCTAGCATACATCTTACAATCTTCTGTTCTAGATACTAATTTTCTGCTACGTTTGACATCTCTTACATGCATAATTTTGACGTTGTTTTTATCTGGATTCATCGTAGCCACTAACGTCAAGGAAATAACCAAATTAGTGCTATTATTTATTAAGAGTCTTCTGGATGGCCCAAAAATAGTCCATCATACGCTCAATACTATTTTCAAATCCTACAAACATAAATCACTCCTCCAAAAAAAGTATGAAATCATTAATGATGCAAACTCATACTATAAGGAACAAAAGAATAAAGAGAATCGCATAGAACCAGTAATCTCCTCACAATCAGAGGACCAAATTGCAAATAATACCTTTATTCCCACTCTTGGAGGAGCAAACGATACCGGATTCTCAAAGGAAGATCCATTTTCTTCACCATTAGACAACAAATCTTTCCTCCACGAAAAACCTGGAAGGGAAGAAAACTTTGGATCAAAAGTCAAATACCCCAGCAAAAAATTAGGTCTTAAGAGCTCGATAGCAAAACAAGAGGAACAACCATCACTGTCCTTTTTTGGAGATACAGATGAAAACTATGAAAATCCAAAACTATCACTGTTACAAAATCCAACTACTTCTAGTAAAAATTTCCTGTCTGATGATGCCTTAAATGAAAATGCTAGAATGTTAGAAAATGTGTTAGATGATTATGGTGTTAGAGGAGAAATTCTATCTGTGAAACCGGGCCCAGTGGTGACACTTTATGAACTAGAACCGGCCGCTGGTCTTAAAGCAAGTAGGGTAATTAGCCTAGCAGATGATATAGCTAGATCAATGTCAGCCTTAGCAGCTCGAGTTTCAACTATCCCAGGAAGATCCGTGATAGGAATTGAATTACCTAATGACAACAGAGAGAAAGTACTCCTACGAGAGATACTGTCTTCTAGAGCATATGGGGACAGTAATTAT
>CACIIZ010000061.1 GCA_902586855.1 uncultured Alphaproteobacteria bacterium
AGATAAATGGTTTGAATAATTCCAAAGCCATTTTCTTCGGTAAACCACACTGGTGCAATTTCAACTCTGGGCCAGTAACGATCACTGAGCGTCCAGAGAAATCCACCCTCTTCCCCAAAAGGTTCTGCCTAAACCTTCCTTGTTTACCTTTTAACATGTCAGAAAGTGATTTTAGAGGTCTTTTATTTCCTCCAGTTATCACTCGTCCTCTTCTACCGTTATCAAATAGAGCATCCACAGATTCCTGTAACATTCTCTTCTCGTTACGAATTATTATATCAGGGGCTCTAAGCTCAATAAGTCTCTTTAATCGGTTATTTCTATTTATCACCCTTCTGTACAAATCGTTCAAATCTGAAGTTGCGAACCGCCCACCATCTAAAGGTACTAGCGGTCTAAGTTCAGGTGGTATTACCGGGATTACAGTGAGTATCATCCACTCGGGTCTGTTACCTCCATCGATGAAATTTTCAACTAGTTTGAGTCGTTTAATGATCTTTTTTGGCTTCAACTCACCCGTAGCCTCAGCTAATTCAGCTCTCAATTTTTCAGCCTCTGCCTCGAGATCAATAGAGGACAGAATTTCTCTTATTGCTTCTGCCCCAATACCAGCAGTAAAAGAGTCTGCTCCATATTGATCTTGATTATCAATGAACTCTTCTTCCGTTAGCATTTGCCCATGTTTCAAATCAGTTAGACCAGGTTCTATTACTATATATTGCTCAAAATATAGCACTCGTTCGAGGTCCCTAAGGGTCATATCAAGCATCAGACCTATGCGAGAAGGTAAAGATTTTAAAAACCAAATATGTGCTACTGGCGATGCCAAATCAATATGACCCATACGCTCTCTACGTACTTTTTGCAGGGTTACCTCAACCCCACATTTCTCACAGGTAACACCTCTATATTTCATCCTCTTATATTTTCCGCAAAGGCATTCATAATCTTTAATTGGTCCAAAAATTCTTGCACAAAACAAACCATCTCTTTCAGGCTTAAATGTGCGATAATTTATCGTCTCCGGCTTTCGAATTTCACCAAAAGACCAACTTACTATCTTCTCCGGCGATGCTAGCGAGATCTTGATTTCATCAAAAGATCTTGCCTGCTGAGTCGGGTTAAACGGATTTGTAATTTCTTTATTCATTTAGTGATCCCAAATTAATTAAAATAATGAAGTTTGCATGTCCTACTACTTAATAATTACATCTAATCTCGATTTCGATCGAGCAGGTCAACACTCAATCCTAAAGACCTAATTTCTTTTACAAGAACATTGAAAGACTCGGGAACTCCCGCTTCAAAATCGTCTTCTCCCTTTACTATGCTCTCATATACTTTGGTCCTTCCAGCCACATCATCGGATTTAACTGTTAACATTTCTTGAAGGGTATAGGCAGCGCCGTAGGCCTCTAAAGCCCATACTTCCATCTCACCAAATCTTTGCCCCCCAAATTGGGCCTTACCTCCTAAGGGTTGCTGAGTAACCAAACTATAAGGTCCTGTAGATCTAGCATGTATCTTTTCGTCAACTAGATGATGGAGCTTTAAGATGTATTTCATGCCTATTGTTACAGGCCTTGCAAACTTTTCTCCAGTCCTTCCATCAAAAACTATGGATTGACCTGATGCATCCAGACCAGCCCTTAACAAGGCATCATTAACATTAGCCTCTTTTGCGCCATCAAAAACTGGAGTAGCTATTGGTACTCCTCGTCTTACATTCCCTGCAACTTCCGCGAGTTGATCCTCTTTCAAGTCTGATAAGGACTCCTGGTAGAAACTTTCACCATATGCAGTTTTCATGGCTCCCTTCACATGCCCTATCTCTCCTGACTTCTTATATTCATCAAATGCCTTGGTTACTATCTTTCCTAGATTGTGTGATGCCCACCCCATGTGAGTTTCGAGGATTTGACCTACATTCATTCGGCTAGGAACACCTAAAGGATTAAGAACCACATCAACTGCTGTACCATCTTCAAGGAATGGCATATCTTCAATGGGTACCACTCGCGAAATTACACCCTTGTTTCCATGCCTACCTGCCATTTTATCCCCTGGCTGAAGTTTACGTTTGACGGCTACAAAAACCTTAACCATTTTCATCACACCAGGAAGCAGATCGTCACCCCTTCTTACTTTTTCCACTTTATCTTTAAATCTATTTTCAAGAGCCTTCTTTTGAACTTCAAATTGCTGGTTTAAAGCTTCAATCTGGGTAATTCTCTTTTCATCTTCAATAATAATCTGCCACCATTGTCCTCTTGAAAAATCTTTTAAAAGCTCTTCCGTTATTTTTTGTCCTGCCTTGAGCTGACCAGGTCCTTTCAAAATAGATTGCTCCAATAATAACTGCCGTAATCGGGCGTATATATTTCTTTCTAAAATAACAAGTTCATCATCCCGGTCTCTGCTCAACCTTTCAATTTCTTCCCTTTCTATCTGAATGGCTCTCTCATCTTTTTCGATTCCATGCCTATTGAAAACTCTTACTTCAACTATTGTACCACTATCACCAGGACTCATCTTCAATGAAGTATCTCTAACATCAGACGCTTTTTCACCAAAAATAGCTCTAAGTAGCTTTTCTTCAGGTGTCATAGGACTTTCACCCTTGGGAGTAATTTTCCCCACCAGGATGTCATTTGGTCCCACCTCAGCTCCTATATAAACTATCCCAGCTTCATCAAGATTTCTTAAGGCTTCTTCTCCAACATTTGGAATATCTCTGGTTATTTCTTCTGGACCTAGCTTTGTATCTCTGGCGGAAATCTCATATTCCTCAATATGAATGGAGGTAAAAACATCATCCCTAACAATTCTCTCAGAGATCAATATACTATCTTCATAGTTGTAACCATTCCATGGCATGAATGCGACTAAGACATTTTTGCCCAACGCTAATTCTCCAAGATCAGTACAGGGTCCATCGGCTATTACTTCGCCCTCAGCTACCACATCTCCCACTTTAACAAGAGGTTTCTGATTGATACATGTATTTTGATTTGATCGCTGGAACTTCCTTAGTCTATAAATATCAACACCCGGATCGCCTAACTCCAAAGCACCCGTTGCCCTAATTACAATTCTCATAGCATCTATCTGATCTATTACCCCAGCCCTTTTAGCCATAATGGAGGCTCCAGAGTCTCTTGCTACTACACTTTCCATTCCTGTTCCGACAAAGGGAGCCTCTGCTTTTAATAAAGGCACAGCCTGTCTCTGCATATTCGATCCCATGAGAGCACGATTAGCATCATCATTCTCAAGAAAAGGAATAAGCGAAGCGGCAACTGAGACTAGCTGTTTCGGACTTACATCAATCAATTCTACTGACTCAGCAGGATTAAGCATATACTCTCCAGACTTCCTGGTTGATACTAAGTCATTCAAGAACTTTCCCTTATCGTCCAACCGAGCATTCGCCTGTGCAATAGTATGCTTCATTTCCTCTGTAGCCGACATATAGATCACTTCGTCAGTGACTTTAGCTTCCTTAACCCTTCTGTAAGGAGTTTCAATAAAACCATATTTATTTACCCGTGCGAATGACGCTAATGAGTTTATAAGTCCTATATTGGGACCTTCCGGTGTTTCTATGGGACAAACCCTACCATAGTGCGTTGGATGTACATCCCGCACCTCAAAACCTGCTCTATCTCGAGTTAAACCACCTGGACCAAGAGCAGAAAGTCTTCGCTTGTGGGTAACTTCCGATAAAGGGTTAGTTTGATCCATAAATTGAGAAAGCTGGCTAGATCCAAAAAATTCTCGCACGGCAGCTGCCACGGGTTTCGCATTTATTAAATCTTGCGGCATCACAGTATCAATTTCAACTGACGTCATTCTTTCCCTTATGGCCCTCTCCATCCTAAGAAGACCCAACCTGTATTGGTTTTCCATAAGTTCACCAACTGACCTAACTCTCCGATTTCCTAAATGGTCAATATCGTCAATTTCGCCCCTACCATCTCTTAGTTCCACTATGCCCTTAATTACAGCGATTATATCATCTTTTCTGAGAGTCCGCTCTGAGTCTTTAGCATCTAAGTCGAGACGCATATTCAGTTTCACCCTACCCACTGCCGAAAGATCATATCGCTCGGGATCAAAAAATAATGAATCAAATAAATTTATTGCGGCATCTAAAGTAGGCGGCTCACCAGGTCTCATAACCCTGTAGATATCAACTAGCGCCATTTCACTATTAAAGTTTTTGTCAGAAATCATTGTATTCCGGATGTAAGGCCCGATGTTTATATTATCTATGTCCAAGGTGGGAACCTCAGATACTCCATTTTCAATTAACTTGAAAAGTGTTCCACCGACGGGATCATCTGTCTTTTCATCAACTTCCCAAGTTAACTCATCACCAGCCTCAATCCAGATTTCTCCAGTTTCTTCGTTAATTATGTCAACGGCAACATATCGCCCAATCAAACTTTCAAAAGGCACAAGTATCTGAATTTCATCACCTTGATCTAACAGTTTCTTTACTGATCTCGGAGTAACTTTCTTTCCTGCTTCAGCTATAACTTCACCAGAGTTGGCATCTATAATGTCGTATGATGGTTTAACACCTCGAATTCTCTCTGGGAAAAAAGGACAAGTCCACCCTTTCTTTTTTTCATTCTTGTAAGTCACTTTACCATAATATGATTCACATATGTCTTCCTGAGTCATTCCAAGGGCATATAACATAGTAGTAACTGGTAGCTTACGTCTCCTATCAATCCTAACAAAAACTAGATCTTTGGCATCAAACTCGAAGTCAAGCCACGAGCCCCGATAAGGAATGATTCTACTTGTAAACAATATTTTGCCAGACGAGTGTGTTTTACCTTTATCATGGTCAAAAAACACTCCCGGTGATCGATGCATCTGGGAAACAACCACTCTTTCGGTCCCATTCACAACAAAGGTTCCATTTGGTGTCATAAGTGGTATGTCACCCATGTATACATCCTGCTCCTTAATGCCCTTAACAGATTTTGCACCTGAGCTTTCATCAATATCAAAAACTACTAATCTTAATGTCACTTTCAGAGGGGCACTAAAAGTCATATCCCTTTGCTGACATTCTTCTACATCATACTTCGGTGGCTCTAGCTCATAATCCACAAACTCCAAAATTGATGTCTCATTAAAATCTTTTATTGGAAAAACCGACTGAAATACGCCCCTCATTCCCTCATTATCTGCGGGAGCTCCTTCGTCTCCAGATTTAAGAAAAATATCATACGAAGAACGCTGTACCTCTATGAGGTTTGGCATATCAGCTACTTCACGTATCTTGCCATAATACTTTCTGATTCTTTTTTGGTTTTTCTGAGCTCTGGTCATTCCCACCTCTACTTATCCGAAGCCTAACAACATGAAATGTTGGAGTAGACTACATAATTCGTTAATGATTTTGATAACTTATTAATGCTTGTTACCAAATTTAAATCATTGGCAAATGTTGATTTCTATCGGTGCCACAGAGAAGCACCGATAGGCGAAAAACAAATCCAAAGTAATTATTTTAATTCAACCTCTGCTCCTGCCTCTTCTAGCTGAGCTTTGATTTTTTCAGCATCTTCTTTTGAAGCACCCTCTTTTACTGCCTTTCCTCCGGCTTCAACCAAATCTTTTGCCTCTTTTAAACCTAAGCCTGTGATTGTACGGACTTCTTTGATAACATTAATTTTTTTATCGCCTGCTGACTTTAAAATCACATCAAACTCTGTTTTCTCCTCTGATGCCCCAGCACCTTCGCCAGCACCACCAGCTGGTCCAGCCATCATAACAGGGCCACCTGCAGCCGGTTCAATACCATACTCTTCCTTCAATATTTTTTTAAGTTCAACAGCTTCAAGAAGAGTTAAACCAACTATCTGTTCTGCTAATTTCTTTACATCCGCCATAATAAATCCATTCATCTAGTTAATAAGTTTAAGTTTCATTTTTGTTCAATCTTTTAGATATCTTTCTATCTCTCAAATTATTTAAGCTGCCCTCTCTTCTTCAATAGAGGAAATAATGCTTGTTAGAGAACTCCCTGGTGCACTTATATATTGAGAAAGATTTGCAGCCGGAGCTCCGATGCATCCAATAATAATTCCAATTAGTTCATCTTTCGAAGGCATCTTTGATAGGCTCTTGATACCTTCAACATCCAACATTTCCTCACCTAAGGAACCACCAAGTATACATAGTTTCTCGTTACCCTCTGAAAACTTTACAGCAACCTTGGCAGCAGAAAGAGGATCTTCAGAATATAATAACACCGTTTGTCCTTGGAGAAGATCAACCAATCCAGAGTTAGGCTTACCCTCCAGGGCTATCTTTGCCAGCCTGTTTTTTGCGACTCTCACACCAGCATTTACAGCTCTCATTTCGTTTCTCAAATGAGACATATCAGACACTGTCAATCCAGAATAATGCGCAACTAATACTGACCCTGAATCTGAAAAGATTGCAGCCAATTCTTTTACTACTATTTCTTTTTGTTTTCTGTTCAAACTCCTACTCCAAAATTTGCGGGCAAAACCCGATTGATTTAAGACCACTACCGTTGGTCTAAGAAAAGTCCGGGTCCCAGCAAGATTGGCTAAATACTAAATAAAACCAACTTTCAAGTACACTTATCTCAGGTAGGTCTTAATCTTGCGCCCACCATCTCGGACAGTTAACGCCCAGTTCTAAGAACTGAGCATTTCCCCTAAACAAGGGAAATCTTTAATCTCCTAACCCTCACGCTCTATCACCATTGACTTGCCCATTGTGGAAGATATTGAAATTTTCTTTATAAATAATCCCTTAGCTCCAGAAGGCCTAGATTTATCAAGTGCAGCCATAAAGGCCTTGAAATTGTCCACCAGTTTTGCTTTTTCGAAGGAAATTTTCCCAATCCCAGCATGTACAACTCCTGCTTTTTCTGCTTTAAATTGCACTTCACCATTTTTTGCGGCTGAAACTGCCTCTGCAACATCTGGGGTAACGGTTCCCACCTTTGGATTTGGCATCAAATTTCTAGGCCCCAAAACTTTTCCTAAACGCCCCACTAAAGGCATCATATCTGGAGTAGCTATGCACCTATCAAAATTCAACTCTCCAGCTTGAATCCTTTCCACCAAATCCTCCGCTCCAACTATATCTGCACCAGCCTTTTTTGCCAATTCTGCCTTATCACCTCGAGCAAATACTGCCACTCGCATGGACTTACCAGTCCCATTGGGCAATGAGCAAACACCGCGTACTATCTGATCAGCATGCCTAGGATCCACTCCTAAATTGACCGCAACCTCGACCGTTTCATCAAATTTTGCGCTAGCGGATAGCTTAACCAGGTCTATGGCCTCTTCTGCCGACAAGGAAACCTTATCTGCGAATAATTTCTCTTGCTCAGCTCTCTTTTTACTCTGCTTTGGCACTATATCAATCCTTTATCTCTATACCCATTGACCTAGCTGAACCGGCTATCACCTTCATGGCTCCCTCTAGATCATTAGCATTCAAATCCTTCATTTTGGCCTCTGCTATCTCCCTTATTTGGCTGGAAGACACCGTCGCAACTGTTTCCTTTCCCGTCATTTGCGAACCGGCCTTTACCTTTGCGGCCTTTTTTAAAAAGAACGAGGCGGGTGGAGTTTTTATCTCCATAGAGAACGATTTGTCAACGTAATAAGTTATTATCGTAGGACA
>CACIIZ010000062.1 GCA_902586855.1 uncultured Alphaproteobacteria bacterium
CGGGATCTATCATTAGCCCTGTGCTGACCTCAGGAATGATAGACCTTCTTGGTCCTGCATCATTATTTATTTTTCTTTCTCTCGTTCATTTATGCCTATCTGTCATTGGTGGTTTTAGAATGATGGCAAGGCCCTCCGCTCCAGAGAAGACCCCGTATATGTATCTTCCTCGTACTTCACTGATTTTCGGACGTTTCCTTAACCCGTCCAAAAAAAATGAAAATCAAGAGTGAATAAAATTTCAACTTAATAGGTGAATACCCCTTTATATTTTGAGAAATTTGTCTACTTTTGATTTTTTCTAGAAGATAAGGTACTGTCTTCAAAGGGAATTAAGGATGAGTAAAAATAAAAATCATACTGATATGATATTAGGACCAAACCTGGGAGATCGAAGTCTTGTTTCAACAATTTCGGGTCAAGATCAAAAGGGAAAAATTAGTGATTTTACTGTGATTGAAGAAAGGCCCTTATCTATTTTTTTGAATTCCCAAGAAATAGTGACCGCGATGACTATCGGCGATTATCCCGAATATCTAGCCTTAGGATTTTTGCGGAATCAAAATTTGCTCAAATCAGAAGATCAAATTACGAGGATTGACTACGATGATGATTTGAAAGCCGTAATTGTACGAACTGAAAATGAAACAAATTATGAACAGAAATTAAAGAGAAAAATTCGCACAAGCGGTTGTGCTGTTGGAACCGTTTTTGGCGATATGATGGAGAGTATTGAAGAAGTCAACCTGCCAATTTGCGAAGTCCGCACGTCATGGCTTTATACGCTATCGAGACAAATTAACCAGATAAAAAGCTTATACCTAGAAGTAGGTGCAATACATGGCACAGTACTGTGTAAAGAGGACAAAGCACTTGTTTATATGGAGGATGTAGGGAGACATAATGCTGTCGACAAGATTGCTGGTTGGATGTTCCACAATAAATCAGAAGCTGTAGACAAAATTCTTTATACGACTGGCCGGTTAACGTCTGAGATGATCGTTAAATGCGCTAATATGGGCGTTCCAGTTCTCGTTTCACGATCGGGTTTTACTGCTTGGGGGGTAGAATTAGCTAAAACAACGAATATGACACTAATTGGGCGCCTTCGGGGGAATAGGTTTACATGTCTAAGCGGTGCAGATCGCCTGGTTTATGATGTTGATTTAAAGGAAAAAAATGATTAGTGGTTCTATTAATTTGAGAGATATAAATGACTAGTTTCCCTGGAATTATATTAGCTGGAGGGCTTTCAAGTAGGATGGGCGGAGGGGATAAGGGATTATTGAACCTGGGCAATAAAACCATTTTAGAAAGAGTTATAGATCAGATCGAACCACAGGTATCTGCTTTAGCCATAAATATTAATGGCGATCATTCAAGATTCCCAAAATATCCATATCCATTGCTTCCCGATAGTATTGCTGGATTTGTGGGCCCTCTAGCAGGAGTACTAGCTGGAATGGATTGGGCTTTCAACAATAATTTTCAAGGTATTATTACTGTACCAGCTGACTCTCCTTTTTTGCCTAAGGATTTTGTGGAGAGACTTGCCATCTTTGCTGAAAGAGAAAATTGCCAAATAGCCATGGCTTCTGCGCATGATACTACAACTGGTAAAGTTAGAATGCATCCAACATTTGGGTTATGGAGTGTAACTCTAAGAGAGCATCTGAGGAACGAATTGTTGGAGGGTACCAGAAAAATAATAAAATGGGCGGAAAGACATAAATTAGGTTATGTGGAATTCAAAATTGAGGAGCCAAAGGAAGATCCCTTTTTCAATATAAACACGCCGCAGGATTTGATTGATGCTCAGGGTAGATTATCGAATGGTTTAAAATGAAGGAAACAGGATTATTTGGCATTGTCGGTTGGAAGAATTCGGGTAAAACCACACTGGTCGAGCGACTAGTCTCCCATATTACAAAAAATGGATACACTGTATCGACAATAAAACATGCACACCATTCTTTCGACATAGACCATGAAGGTACGGACAGCCACCGACATAGAATAGCTGGTGCCACGGAAGTTTTACTGACTTCAAGCAATAGATGGGCAATTATCCATGAACTTAAAGAAGAAGCGGAACCTGATTTTGACTCTTTAGTTAATAAATTGGGGGAAGTTGATCTAATACTAGTGGAAGGTTTTAAACATGGACCACATAGAAAATTGGAAGTAATTAGGCTGGCAAACACTAAGATTCCAATTTTTAAAGAAGACCAAACTGTTGTCGCCTTAGCAACCGATGGTGTGCAAATTGACAATGGACTACCAGTTTTTAATATGAACGAGATTTCAAAAATCGCCGATTTCATTCTCAAACAGGTTGGAGTTGAATGACTAGTAAAACAAAAATGAGAAACAATTGTTTTGCTTTACCACGGGGCGTCAATTGGTGCCCTGTGGATATTGCCCTAAGAACACTAAGGGATAACCTTCACGCTGTATGTGAGCCAATGAAGGTTTCTACACTAGCGTCTGAAGGGTATACTTTATCACAGTCAATTAATGCTAAAGTTTCAAATCCAAGTTTTTCAAATTCTGCTGTAGATGGTTATGGTTTTAGCGGACCAACGGCCGATGGACTAAATGAGTACTCTTTAATATCAGGGACGGCTTTTGCGGGTAGTCAATATATTGGGCAAATACCCCAGTTTCATGCCATTGAAATTATGACTGGCGCTCCACTGCCACCAGGTGTCGATTCTGTTGTGCTAAGTGAAGATGTAACATTGGATAATGGGAAACTAACTTTCCCTGGTAAGTTAAAGAAGGGTAGTAATGTCAGATTAGCTGGTGAGGATGTGTCGGCAGGAGACTTATTATTCGAAAAGGGTCATAGATTGCGACCTCAAGATCTTGCATTACTGGTTGCTACGGATGTTAAAGATGTCAAGGTTTACAAGCCTCTAAGAGTGGGAGTTCTATCTACCGGCAACGAAGTCCGAGAGCCTTACTCGAGTGTCAAAAACGATTTAGATTTGGCGATGATTTTTGATTCTAATCGACCACTGTTGAGTTCGTTGATTAGTAAATGGGGTTGTGACGTAATAGATGTGGGTCTCGAAGTTGATGATGTGGATAAAATTAGACAGAAGCTTAATCTGGCTGTTGAAAATTGTGACGTATTAATAACCACTGGAGGAGCTTCGGCAGGACGAGCAGATTACTTATCTAAGCTTATTCAGGAAGAGGGAACCTTATTTGAGTGGCGCATAGCAGTCAAACCTGGGCGTCCTCTGGCTATGGGGCTCTGGAGAAATATGCCAATTTTTGGTTTGCCGGGAAACCCTGTGGCGGCATATGTTTGCACTTTAATTTTTTTCTATCCTGCCATGTGTACAATGTCGGGATCGGGTTGGCAGGAACCACAAGCATTTCAAGTCCCAGCGAACTTTAAAAAAACAAAGCTGGCCGGAAGGAGAGAGTTTCTGCGTGCTAAGCTAAATAAAAAAGGCCAGGTGGAAGTTTTTAGATCAGAGGGTTCAGGAAGAATCTCTGGTTTGAGCTGGTCAACGGGATTAGTAGAATTACCAGACAAAGCCTTGGAGGTAAGTGAAGGAGATAATGTGAAATATATCCCTTATGCTAGTTTTGGAATTTGATCAATCTACAATTTTTCGTTCATCAACGATATTCATAGTTGCCATGGCATCGCTCCCGAGAGGAGCTATTGCGAAAGGTCCCCCAAGATAATCGTCACCTGGTTTTTTCTCATCGAGAATTCCTTGCTCAAGTAGATTTTCTGCAAATATTTCGGCATTGTCTTCTATCTTTAGGCCTAGTTTTTTAGCATTTTTATTGTTTACTGGTGATCTTTTGTTATCTGAAACTCCATAAATAATCTCAAAACCTAGTTCCTCAATTTCAATTGATTGCATCACTATTCTAACTAAATCGTCATAAGACAACCAAGTTCCAAGGGCTCTATTAGAAGTTACTTTTGCGCACGACAGGATTCTTATGCACAGGCATTCAATGGCACATTTATCCCAATACATTCTGCCGAGATCTTCCCCAAAACACTTAGACAGGCCATAAAAGGTATCTGGCCTATGCATAACATTTGATTTTGTCATAGAAGTACTTTTATGCATTCCAACTGAATGAATGGAACTGGCAAAAATAATTCTCTTTATTCTACGTTCTTGAGCTGCTTTCCAAATATTGAAAGCCCCAACAATGTTAGCGTCTAAAATTTTCTTGAAAGGGCCTTCATTAGAGAAGGCCCCAAAATGCACAACTATATCGGCTCCTTCCAATACTCTTTCTATTTCAGCATAATTAGACAAATCAGCTAACTCGAACTGTTCATTTGTGAGGGTTTTCCCAATGGGATTAATATCAAGTGATACAAGTTTTTCCGCTTTGCAGGAAAGGGGTTCCCTTAAATAAGATCCTAAGCGACCTGATGCGCCCGTTAAGACGATTTTATTGAATTTTTTCATGCTATATTATTGCCCTCTCTAAAAAAGGTTTTTTTTCAATTAGTCTGATTGGACTCAGAGATTTTAAATCGAGGTTTATATATTTATTATGAATGATTAATTCTGAAATGCCTCTTCCAACTGCGGGACTCTGCTGTAATCCGTGTCCAGAAAATCCATTGGCAAAGAAGAAATTGGTAATTTCAGGGTGAGGGCCAATAATGGCATTTTGATCAAATGTGTTGAAAGCGTAGTGGCCCGCCCATGCGTTTACCAATTTGACTTTTTCAAAGGCAGGTATTCGATGAGTTAATATGGGCCAAATTTTAGTTTCCCATAATTGGTAATCAACAGTGAAGTCATCGAATGCTACTTCTTTATCTATGTCTGGCGCAAATCCACATAAGAACTGATTTCCATCTGATCGAACATGCACCCCTGACGGATCTATTACGAGAGGTAATTCTCCTGCTAGACTTGTTGCACACTTAAATAGGAAGGTGAATCTTTTTCTTGCTTCAATTGGGAGATTAAAATGAGTATTTTTTGTTAGGATTGGGGCCCTCGGACCTGTGGCATTGACAATATTTCCTGCTTGAATGCGTGAGCCATTAGACAAAACTATAGCACTTATCTGTTTGGATTTGATCTCCAGTTTCTTTACTTCTCCTTTTATAAATTCCACCCCCTTTTCTTTAGCCTTTCTTATCCAGCAATTCAGCATTGTCATCGCATCGAAATAACCCTCATTATGTTGGTTAAAACTACCGGTTAGAATGTCTGCCACATTTAAATAGGGAAATTTTTCTGACAAAATTTCTGCATTCATGATTGAGGTAGGAGTATTGAGTGACAATTGAAGTTGTTGATTTTTCTTCAAAATATTACAGTCAATATGATTATTTGCCAAATATAGATAACCAATTTTCCTGAAGGATATTGTTGGTACATTGGGATCATTTTCCATGTACTGTTTGAATTCAGAAATATATTGTGCTGAGAACTGGGAAATAAGTATATTAGTTTTATTTGAGAACTGTTGACGAATGCTGCTATTAGTTCTTGAAGTGCTGGAAAATTCTAAGGAAGGATCTTTTTCGACCACTAATATTTTCCCAGCAAAATCAGGATTTGAGGCTGTAAACCAAGCAACCGCGGCGCCAATCATAGCTCCACCAATTATGACTACATCATAAGAGAGATGCTTGGTTTCTTCAGTGGTTTTTATAGGTTGCATTATGGCCATTTCCAACTAGTTTGGTGTTGTTGAAATAATTAAAGTCATAGAGATTATTGTTACAACCTTTTTATAGGATATGTGGATATTTTTGAAGCTGATTACATAATTATTGGAGCTGGGTCAGCCGGATGTGTCTTGGCCAATAGGTTGACCACCGGAAACACAAACAAGGTTTTACTAGTAGAAACGGGCAAAAGTGATCGGAGTCCTTTGATCCAAATGCCGGCAGCACTATCCTATCCTATGAATATGAAAAAATATGATTGGGGATTTGAATCTGAACCTGAAATTAATTTAAATAATAGAAAATTAGCCACACCCAGGGGCAAAGTTATTGGAGGTTCTTCTTCCATAAACGGAATGGTTTTTGTTAGGGGACATGCTAGGGATTTTGACAATTGGGCCCAATCTGGAGCTAAGGGTTGGTCATATGCTGACGTATTACCTTATTTTAAACGCATGGAGACTTGGCATGGGGAAATTACGGAACTGTCTAGCCTTTTTCGAGGTACATCAGGACCTCTTCATGTTTCAAGGGGGGCACAAAAAAACCCACTTTTTAAAGCTTTTGTCGCTGCGGGTAAGGAAGCTGGTTTTGAATTAACGCAGGACTATAATGGACGACAGCAAGAAGGTTTTGGGGTTATGGAGCAAACCATTCATAAAGGGCGCCGATGGTCTGCCGCGAATGCGTACTTAAAGCCTGCGCTAAGGAGGAAAAATCTAAAGTTACAGAACGGTTATGCTCAACATATTATTTTTGATGGTTTAAGAGCAGTTGGGGTGGAAGTAAATGTAGGTGGCTCTACAAAGGTCTTCAGGGCAAGAAAGGAAATTATTCTGTCTGCTTCTTCAGTTAATTCCCCAAGGTTATTGCTCTTGTCTGGGATAGGACCAGCTAATGAATTGAAGAGATTAGGTATTCAACCTATATTGAACAAACCCGGGGTTGGATTAAACCTACAAGATCATCTGGAGGTTTATATTCAACAGGAATGCACTAGTCCGATAACACTCTTCAAACACTGGAATGTATTCTCTAAGGCTATGATTGGTCTTGAGTGGCTATTGACTAAGAGAGGTCATGGGGCTTCAAATCATTTTGAAAGTGCAGCATTCATAAGGTCTCGTCCAGGTATCGAATATCCTGATATTCAGTTTCATTTTTTGCCTATTGCAATTAGGTATGATGGTAAAGCCTCGGCCACAAGTCATAGTTGGCAGGCACATGTGGGACCTATGCGATCCTCTTCAAGAGGTAGCGTGTCCTTAAGATCAAAAAATCCAAATGATAGGCCCAAAATTCATTTCAACTATATGTCTCATGAGCGTGATTGGATTGACTTTAGACATTGCGTCAGGGTTGCCAGAGATATTTTTAGTCAAGATGCTTTCCAACCATTTAGAGGGAAGGAAATACAACCAGGAGATTGGTGCAATAGTGATTTGGAATTAAATGAATTCATAAAGGAACATGCAGAAAGTGCTTATCATCCTTGTGGAACTTGCAAAATGGGAGCAAAAGATGATCCAACTGCCGTAGTAGATGAAACTTGTAAAGTTATTGGAGCCGAACAATTACGAGTGGTTGACAGTTCGGTATTCCCAAACATTACAAACGGGAATTTAAATGCTCCGACCATAATGGTTGGGGAAAAGGCTTCAGATCACATTTTAGGTAATCAAACTTTGCAACAAGCTACTGCGGAACCATGGATTAATCCTCGATGGGAAGCTAGTGATCGGTAGGGTAATGAATATTACTACTTAAATTTCCTTG
>CACIIZ010000063.1 GCA_902586855.1 uncultured Alphaproteobacteria bacterium
TGCTTGCACAAATCATTGTCATTAAGAATAGTATTTGAATTTTTTAAAATTTCAGCAAAATCACATAGGAGATAAAAGCCTCCAGAGGGTTTCACTGAATTTATTCCCACGGAAACCAATTCCTGATGTACAAAACTAGAAACATATTTCAAGATTGCTCTCGATTTTTTCAAATATTGGGAGTGATCACACGTAAATCCTTTAATGGCGGCATATTGGATGGGCGCACTTACTGACGTAAAGGTTTCACTTGACGTCGCACGCAAAGCATTTCTTATATTAAGCAATTGGTCTGGAAACACCATTGTTCCCAATCTCCATCCGCCTGCCCCACACCATTTGCTAAGCCCTCCTGATACTATTGTTCCTTCTGGATAATACTGTGATATTGATTGGTAAGATCCCGCATAATCTAATTCTGCATAAATTTCATCAGATATAATGACTAAATTATTCTGCTTGGCAACTCGGGCAAGTTCAATCAAATTTGGGTGGTTTGTACCTGAAGGATTATTTGGTGAATTCAAAATTAGTAGTTTGTTTTCCTTACTTGCTTCTTTACAATAATTATCCAAAACCTCTGGCGCAAGGTGCCAGTTTTGGTGAACACTAGTTTCTAGCCACACCATTTTTTTGCTCAAAAACTTGGCCTGCGGAGCGTATGAAACCCAACTAGGAGCAGGTAAAAGGGTAATGCCATCTAAAACCATTTGACATTGAAACAACAATTCCTTGGATCCTGGTCCAATCAAGACATTATCAGGTCCATAGTTTACTTTATTTCGCTCTCTGTGAAAAGAAGCAACAGCCTTTCTTAAGTCAAACAAACCAGTGACATCGAGATAATCTTTGATGTGCGCCCACCTCTTAAGCTCTTCCGTCAAAACGGAGGGGACTGGAAACGGTGACTGTCCTAGACCAAATTTGAATATTGCTCTGCCAGAATCTTGAAGTTTTTTTGAAAGTTCGTTTATTTCTAAAGTGCTAGAGGCTCTTAAATTACTAAAATTTGCAGCTAAAATGGACATTTTAGATTCTCATAAAGATTGCTAGATTTGAATCCAAATTTAGAATATGATGTTGACGTAAGGTCAAGTTAATAATTACTTGAACTTAAGTTAAACAAATAAAAAATCTAAACTAGGGGGAAAAATGATGCTTATCATTTCTTTTTTTAAGAAGGCCAGTGTAGTTGCACTGGGACTACCATTATTATGCTCCAGCCTATCGGCAGCAGAGTTCATCTCTATAGGTACCGGAGGACCAACGGGTGTCTATTTTGTAGTGGGAAATTCAGTTTGTCGGATGGTCCATAAAGAAGCTGCAGAAGGAAGAAAGTCCGGTAGAAAGCATGGTCTTCGCTGTGCAGCACCTTCAACCGGGGGATCTAACTACAATATTGGCCAAATTAAAGAGGGTGAACTGCAATTTGGCGTAGCACAATCTGATTGGCAATACCATGCAGTAAACGGCTCCTCAAAATGGGAAGGAAAAAAGTTTGGGGATCTTCGCGCTGTGTTCTCAGTACATCCAGAACCATTCCAACTGATAGCAAGCAGTTCAAGTGGGATAAATAGCTGGGAAGATCTCAAGGGCAAAGTTGTAAATATTGGAAATCCAGGGTCTGGACAACGTGGCACTATGGAAGTACTCATGAAAGCAAAAGGTATGAGTGTAAGTGATTTTAAGCAAGCAACTGAATTGACTTCCTCAGAACAAGTTGGAGCTCTTTGCGATGGGAAAGTAGACGCAATTGCCTATACTGTAGGAGTTCCTAATGGTGCGATTGGACAAGCTATAGATGGATGTGGGGCACATTTTGTTAATCTTAATTCAAATGTAGAAAAGAAGCTAGTTAACGAAAATCCATTCTATGCTTTTGCTAATATTCCTGCAGGAACTTTCTACAAAGAGCAAAAAAATGACGCTGTTACTTTTGGTGTAATGGCTACATTTGTTTCCAGTGCAGATGTGAGTGCAGAAATTGTTTATGAAGTTGTACGTGCAGTGTTCGAAAATCTGGATGATTTCAAGAAACTACATCCTGCTTTTACAAACCTAGATCCCAAACAAATGATTACCAATGGACTATCTGCACCTCTACACGAAGGTGCAATCAACTACTACAAAGAACAAGGTTGGATGTAGGTCCTATTCCAACATTTGGAACCCGTCTCCAGTGAGGCGGGTTTTTTTATATTTCGCAACTCCAATAAATAGATGTTAGATCAAAATCCTAGAGCACATTCTATCAAATATAGTGCGGCTTCGTTCATAGCAATCGCCTGGGCTTCATTTCAGTTGTGGTATGCATCTCCAATACCATTCATAGTTGGATTTGGAGTTTTCATAGATGTTCCAGCCAGAGCGATTCATCTTGGGTTTGCTTTATCCCTTGTATTTCTTCTTTTCCCAAGCAGTAAAAAAACTAATGATAGATTTTATATATCAAATATATTTCTTGCCCTTACATCACTTTTCACTACTTTCTATCTTTTTGATCAGTACGATCAAATCGTAGACAGGAATGGAGTCCTGCTAGAAATTAATTTTCTTTTATTCGCTCACACATTTGTTTTCCCACTTGAGCTAGTAATAGGGGCTACGGGGATTCTCTTGCTTCTTGAAGCTACCCGACGTGCCATAGGTTTGCCTTTAGTTATTGTGGCAATCGTTTTCTATCTATACTCATTTTATGGACAACAAATGCCTACCCTCATTTCTCATCAGGGCTTATCATTGAATAGGTTGATTGGGTATCACTGGTTTGGTGGAGAGGCAATATTTGGAATACCAATATCTGTCTCCGTCAGTTTTGTATTTCTTTTTGTACTTTTTGGAACAATGTTAGATTCTGCAGGGGGAGGTCGTTATTTCCTAAATCTAGCTATAGCACTTGTTGGAAAGTTTAGGGGTGGACCAGCAAAGGCTGCAATATTAGCATCTGGCATGACAGGAATGGTTTCAGGTTCATCCATTGCAAATGTTGTAACTACTGGAACTTTTACTATCCCAACCATGAAAAAAACTGGCTTTTCCGGAGTTAAAGCAGGAGCTATAGAGGTCGCCGCGTCAGTAAACGGTCAAATCATGCCCCCAATCATGGGGGCTGCAGCATTCATTATGGCCGAAATGCTTGGTATTACCTACTTTCAAGTAATTACCCATGCTTTTATTCCAGCTATAATCGTTTACCTATCTCTTTTTTGGATTTCAGATTTAGAGGCTAGCAAGCTTGGCCTAAAAGGTATGGAGAAAAACCAAATACCAGATTTATGGCCTACTTTTTTAGCCGGTCTTCACCATTTGATACCAATTGGAATACTTATTTATCTCTTGATAGTCGAACAATGGACCGCTGGTAGCTCGATATTCTATAGTATAATAAGTTTAATTATTATTATGGTCATTCAGAAATTTAGAGTGAAAAAACCAAAAGACCTCAATAATATCTTTTCCACATTATTTGAATGTCTGGCCGAAATCATTCAGGCGATGATCAAAGGATCATTTAATATGGCCCCTGTAGCTGTTGCCATTGGTGCGGCTGGAGTAATCGTAGGTGCAGTTGGTTCTACTGGTTTAAGTAACGCTATGATCGAAATAGTTGAAGTAATATCTGGAGGGAATATTTTCATTCTTCTAGGTATGGTAATGGTACTGTGCTTGATTCTTGGCTTGGGTCTACCAACAACCGCTAATTATCTGGTGGTCGCTGCACTAATGGCGAATGTTATAGTGGAGATTGGAGGAGCTTCAGGTTTAGTATTACCATTAATAGCTGTCCACCTTTACGTTTTTTATTTTGGACTCATGGCCGACGTTACACCACCAGTTGGGTTAGCTGCCTATGCAGCATCTGCGATTTCTCGCGCAGATCCAATTAAAACAGGTATACAGGCTTTCTACTATGAAATAAGAACGGCTATACTACCAGTCGTGTTCATATTTAATCCTGAGTTATTATTAATTGGTATAAGAAGTATTTGGCACGGCCTTCTTGTTTTTTGCGTTTCTCTCGTTGCTATTCTTTCCTTTACCTCAGCAACGCAAGGCTGGTTGCTTACCAAATTAAAGTGGTATGAAATAATTTTACTGTTACTGGTCTCGATTTGTATGTTTCGGCCAGACTTCGTGATGAATACATTTGTACCTAGCTACATCAGTTATGAATCTAATCTCAATAAACAGATAACTTTTAAAAGCGGGGACAGTATCAGATTTCATATTACAAGGCATACAAATTATGGACCACGGTATAAACTATTTACTTTCCCAATAGAGACGACCACCACGAAATCAATCCTAGAAATTGTCCAAATTGAAGTTAATAGCTCGGCAGAGGGAAAATCGGAAGTATCAAACCTTACTTTCATGGGGGAAGGCGAAAAACGTGGCCTCAATTTTTATGATGAGATTACAGGAATAGATATATCAGGTGATATTCAACCCCCCAAAGAATTAATATATATACTGGGCTTATTCTTGCTCACCCTAACTATTATATCCCAAAAAAGACATCTAAAAAGATCCGAATAGTCTAGGGAATTCCCATAAAGATCCATCCAAGGTTCAGTAATTTAGCTATTTCAAATAGAACAATTTTTGAAACTTCACTAAATATTAATCCTATATAAAATCACTCTTAAGTCGTTGTTATAAGGCATGAATTAAAACGATTTTGGTAAAGAAACTTGAAACTTCTAGATAATTTGCCAGTAACACACAATTTTTTCATGCAGATTTAAAGAAACTCATTGATTAAAGGGTAAAATATGAATAAATCTTTCACACTTCATGGTTGTTCAGATGGTATAGAAGAGAGAACTAAGTTGAGCGAAGTAACAATTGAATCTCTGGTAAAATTATATAGGGCGAAAGATTTCAAGAAACTTGTGTCCTGCGGCAGGGAATTTGTAGATAGTAATTCTTCAAGTGCTACTGCATGGAATCTTCTGGCGCTCGGATATAGATATTCCGGAAACATACCAGCAGCCTTAAAGGTTTATGAAGATCTGCTAAAATTGAATCCGGGGCAATTTTTATTGTCAACAAACCTCGGCAATTTGTATATGGCTATTGGTCAGATTAATAAAGCAATAGAATGCTTTGAGGTGGCTCGTGAAAAACAACCTGATCATGCTCCAAACTTAGAGGCTCTAGCCATAGCTTATCAGGATACCGGCCAAAACTCTAAAGCAATCGAAAATTTTAAGAAAGTTTTAGAAATCGATGACACTAAAGAAAGTGCTCGATATCACTTAGCTAGAATGTTGGTAAGACTGAAGTCTTATAATGAGGCTGTCGAACATTTTGAAAAGACAGATTTTGGACTGAGTAAGAGTCATCAGCTGGAATGTTTCTATTATTTGGGAGACAAACAAAATTTTTATAAAACTTATAGGACGTTAATTAAATCAGAAAGAATAAACCCTCTAATGTCATCTATAGGAAGTCATGCATCGGTGCGTTATGAGGTTTCAAATAAAGAAAATCCCTTTTGCAAAGATCCTCTTGCACATGTTAAGAGCTATCACCTCGATGAGAAAAGTGGCTTGGATCAGTCTTTAGTCAAAAGTATATTAGACTTTTATGAGAGTGGAGGAACAGATGGGAAAAGCCAACCTCTGCTGTCTAATGGGAAGCAATCATCAGGAAACCTATTTCTGCAACAGCGCGAGGACATCCAAACACTAAAGACAATAATACAGAAGAAAATTGGGGAATACTTAACCTTCTTCAAGGAGAGTGATGAGGGGTTCATAAAAAACTGGCCAAGTAAATATACTCTCTATGGTTGGTTAGTTGCGATGAAAAGTGGGGGACAACTCGGGGCCCATATACATAAGGAAGGCTGGCTGAGCGGTACGTTATATTTTAAGATGCCAGAGAAACGTATTGGAGATGAAGGCAACATAGTATTTAGTTTGGACGGAGCAAATTACCCAACCGGTGGCAAAAAATATCCAGAAGAAACAAAAACCGTAATTAAAGGTGACCTTGTTATGTTTCCTTCTTCCTTATTCCACCGTACGGTTCCCTTTAAGAGTGAGGAAGAAAGAGTATCATTCGCTTTTGATGTAATTCCTAGTGGATAAGAACCAACTATTAAAACACAAATTAAGTTGGTTCATATTTTGCTTCAGAGACGAAATTCATATAGTTCCTAAAAAGGGAATTAAGACTAATGAACCAATAAGTGTCCATAAAATGGATATGGCTATAGCTTCTGTCCGAACCTGGTATTTTGGAGCAAAAGTAAATGCCATCAATCCAACTGGTGCGGCGGCAACCATTAGTGTAGTTCTTGCATATTCAACACTATGGCCTCCAATCAAAATAATGATGATAAAAGCAACCAGTGGATGAACCAGCAGTCTAAAAAAACTTACTACCAAACCTAGTTTTAACTGATCTTTATTGATTTTTATTGATAATATAATGCCTAAAGCAAAAAGTGCACATGGAGCCGCTGTAGTTGATATAAATTCAAATGTTCTGTCTACACCTTTGGGTAAGCCAAAAGGCAATACATTAATGAGTAAACCTATGCTCAGTCCAATTAGCGGAGGATTAAATATCTGTTTCTTGAGTAAGATCCCTAAAGAAATATGTCTAGTTGATACTAGGTCCAAAATTAGAATGGTGAAGGATAATAACAATACGTCCATTGCCATGATATTTATTACTGGACTTATTTTTTCAAAAGTAAATTCCAGTAAAGTTATTGGATAAATATATAAAACATGGTTGGCAAAAGCAGAAGCAGCACCAATTAAAATGGCCTCCTTTAGGGCAACTTTAAAGAATAATTTGGCCGTGAGAAATCCCAGTAAATAGATGAAAACCTCACTAAAAAAGTACATTATATATAAATTTAAATCGCTACTATTAAAATTAATTTTAAGGACAATGTCTGCACTCATTGCAGGTACGGCAACCATCCCAACGAACTTCAAAATTATTTTTGCGTCTTCATGGGTAAAGATGTTTTTCTTGCCCAAATAAAAACCAAGAAAACTAATAAAAGCCACTGGAACAACCCCATTAAAAAGAAGCTCCATGAATGATAAAATATTTGCCATAATAGTGGTTTTTTATGTCGTTACTGCTTAGATTCTTAATGTGTGCTGATAAGTATTGATTACTACTCGATATGAAGTTATTCCTCATATATAAATTGATTTCAACTAATTACTTTTTATGACCTTTTATTTCGGATACGGATCCAATATGTCCCGCACATTTCTTGAAAGGGTGAGGGGAGTCACACCAAAGCAAAGTGTTA
>CACIIZ010000064.1 GCA_902586855.1 uncultured Alphaproteobacteria bacterium
GTGTCCCCTATTTTGTTTTTTCATTGATGGGATTAGATGCCTTGTCAAAACAATATGGGACAGTAAATTAATCTTTATAGATTCCTCTATCTGAACTAATGAAAAGTTTTCTATACTCCCAAAATGACCTGCACCAGCACAGGAAATCAATCCACTGATAGTTTCATATTCCTTGAGAATAGTTGTGAATCTTTCAGTCAAATTTTTAAAATCAACCAAATCAATTTGATAGGATTTATAATAATCTGGATCAAAATCATGTGCCATCCCATTTCTTGTAATTCCAATAACATTGATTTTCTTTGCGATTAAAGCCTTGCAAATGGCTTTACCTATTCCACTGGAACTTCCTGTCACTATAAACCTATTAATACTCATGTTTTTCTCTAAAAGTTACTAAAAATCACCCGAGCAATTAAAAGCCAGGGCCTCAGGTGCATATGATTTTATCAAATCTGTACAAAAATTGATCATTTCAAACTCAACCTCTGCTTTATATGTCATCTTTGTTCCCCTGAGAGTAAGTGGGCCAGACAGTAGTTTTGATTCTGGGTTCAATTTTATGAGACTCTTAAACATTTCTTTCGGAAACCTTAAAGGACCAAATGTAAAGGAATGAATAGACTTCTTGGGCACGCTCTGGAAGATGTCTGAAAATAGATTAGAATACATAGCTTTCCAGTCTTTCCCAAAGATAAGAGGATCAAATCTCAAACCAATTTGCCAACCTTTTTTTGATAATTTCTCCATAACATTTATTCTTTTTTCTATAGACGGAGCTTTTCGATCTATTTGTTTAGCAATAATGTGAGGCATTAAGCTGTAAGCAATGACGCAATTTTCTATGGGTGACTTAGATACTAGGGGTTGCAGTTGAATACTTTTAGTTCTTAGCTCTAATAAAGCGTTTGGTAATTCCTCAAAAACAGGTAAGAAATGTTCGACGAATCCTGATATTTTTTCAAATGCCAAAGAGTCACAATCATAACCAGAAAAAAACGTAACACTTTCGCCCTTCAATTCTTCCATTTTCTGTCTGATTTCATTTTCAAATTTGTCATAATTAACAAATAGTACGAAATCTGCTGACGAATACATTCCCTGTAGGAAGCAATAGTCGCAGTCATAGAGACAATTATACATGTGAGAAAAATAAAAGTTGTAAGAGCTCCCGATACCAAAACTCTTAGGGACTTGCAAAATATGTTTCCCATTTTTGGAGGCAAGAATAAGGTTCGGAAAAGATTTTTGAACACGAAAATTTTGCTTTTTCTTATTAAATAGCTCTCCGTATTTATCTATGTATATGGGAGTAGAAGAAGGAAAGCTTTTCAAAATAGATTTCACCCTATGATGGTTTTCTATTTCTCTCTCCACAAAAATCTGATTAATCAATATTCACCCCAATCGACCTCCGCGTCATCAAGGATTTCATTGATCCGTCTTAAGATCTCTTGAGCACTATCATAACCCTGAATAGCAGAAATTAAAGATTTATTGGGAAAGAGAATATACCATCGCTTTACAGAACGTTTTAGCTGTTGGGTTTGGGTAAAAGAAAAGTGAAAATTATTTACCAATTGTTTAAAAATCTCTGGATCACTCTGTCTACGAAATTCATCGTGTGACAAATTTTGTGCCTTTATCCTAAAGTTTTCCAAAGATTCCAGTTTGTCGCTAATTAAATGATAAATAATTGAACTGGAAAGAGCATTCATACTTTCTTCTGAATCATCCGATATCACTTTAAAGACCGCTATAAATTCCCTGGAAACTTTTTTATATATTGCTTTGTAAAAAGCCCATGCTTCCATGTCAACAACATAGTCTTTACCATAAGTTGTTTGGGGAGAGTCACAAGTAACCAGGCTGGCATGTTTTATTTTAAGGTTTGGAAATACGAATGGATAAAAGATTCTATTTGTAGAATCTTTTCGAATTGCATTTATGTATATTAATTCACCTAATTCTGCTGTCTGACTCCCAGCAATTCCAATGTTCACCCAAATAGCAACGTTAGCTTTGGGACAAACCTGATAGAGGGTTGCCGAACCGGAGGCGGCATTTAGCTGACCAATACCTGATACTACCAACCAATCTGTTCCAGTTTCATTTCTATAAATGGGATGTAATGTATCTTGAGGGAAAAGTTTCATTTCAAGCTTTTCTATTAGTGGTTTGGCTTCGGGCAAAAGAGCAACCACCCAACAAATAGTTCCGTTCGTCATTTCAAAAACCTAGCTAAGATTTCCCTTTCCAGGAAAAGTCCCTCCAATTTTGTATTTTATTCCAATATTTTTTTTCTATCCCTGTATTTTTTCTTTTTTTTGCGCCTTCATGAATAACCTTTAAGCGATGCAAAAGAGATTCGAAAGCTACATTAAATTGCTCTTCCGTTAGTTGTCCTCGGGAAATGAGTTTTTCTAAGGAAGTAACTCTAAATCTATCCATTCCCCAATATTTTTTTGACAATTGGTTGGGATGTCCCCCATATTTGATCGTTAGAGGTTCATCCACAAATAAAACTTCCTCCCGCGATGTCAGGCGCAACCAAAAATCATAATCTTCACACGCTGGGAGGTCTTCATCAAAATAGCCAATATCAGAGAAAACTTCTCTCCGTATCAAAGAACTACTTGGAGATATACAGCATAATCTTACACACTCTTGAAAGATATCTCCTCCAAACTTTTTATGCTTTTTTTTCTGATTCAACAGCTTATCATTCCTATACCATATTTCAGAAGTGTGGATTAATCTATAATCCTTGATACTCGATGAATAAGAGTCTAACTGGCGCTCAATCTTTTTTGTATGCCAAGCATCATCTGAATCTAATAAAGCAAGCCAATCTCCTTTAGCAGAGCGAATACCTGCATTCCTGGCAAAACTAACACCAGGTCTTTTTTCTCTTAGAATTTTAACGGAAGGATAATTCTTGTAAACCATGGGCAATGTGCCATCTGTTGATCCGTTGTCGATCAGGATAATTTCATGAATCGGATAGGTTTGAGATAAAACTGACTCAAGTGCGCGTTTGACAAATTCTCTTCTATTGAGAGTTGGAATTATAGCAGATACCTGGGATTTCATTTTTTTGTTCACAAATTGACTTTACCTGAAACTAATTAATTTATTCTCATGCGCTACAAATATTAGGGTAACAACATGCTTTCAAGATTAATCTTAGTTTGGTCAATTATAGTGGTAGGTTTAACAACAACGTTGGCACTAGCACATGAAATAAAACCGTCCATTCTTGAATACCGTATCAATGACAGAATTATAGAGATTAACCTTTCCATTAACGCAGAAGTATTTTTGTCTGGCATCGATGCAAGTAGATTTATTAATACTGCAAAAGCTCCAGAGGCTAAATTATATGAAGAACTAAGGAAATTAACGACCCACGAATTAGAATCCAAAATCATGGACTCAATAAATAAATTAAAAGAAAGCATCTACCTAAACTATGATCAGAAGCTTTTAAAGCTAAGCCTAGGAAAAATAAATGTTCAAGATGAAGGAAATGAAGATATTCGCATAACCAAGATATCTTTCAAAACGAGTGTACCAAGAGATGATAAAAACATAACTTTTGCTTGGAAAAAGGAACTTGGTTCATTAATCTTTCGTGATTTTTCATTAGAAAAAGATAACAACGGAAAAACTTCTTCCAAGTGGTTGAAAGCTGGTGAATCGACTGGCCCCATTCCTGTTTCTGGCAGGGAACTAAGCCTTTCTGCCATAATATTGGCTGCTATTCAGCAAGGTATCAAACATATAATCCCAGGAGGATTGGATCATATTCTTTTCGTTTTGGTCCTTTTCTTTTTTTCAAATAAGATTGGACCCCTTTTAAGCCAAGTGACCATCTTTACAATTGCCCACAGTATCACTCTCATACTTGGTAGCTTGGGGTACACTCATATACCGATAGTCTTTGTTGAAGCGATGATAGCTGCATCAATTGTATGCATTGGGTTGGAAAACGTCATACGGAGGAAACTAAATATAAGCAGGATAGGCATCATTTTTTGTTTTGGACTCCTACATGGTTTGGGATTTGCAAGCATGTTTACACAAATAGATCTTGAAGGTTCAGACTATCTAGTAAATTTATTTAGCTTTAATCTTGGCGTCGAAATTGGACAGTTAATTGTTCTAACTCCCTTTATCTTGGTTGGGCCAATCTTTTCTCGAATTTCTTGGTATCGGGGGGTAATTGCAATACCTGCATCAGTCATAATAGCTGTGGCAGGACTAAAAATGTTTGTTGAAAGAGTTATTTAGAATTGATTGACTTCCACGGAAACGATTTTGCATGAATTTTAAACCAATTTGGAAATAAGTTTATAGTAATCTTCCATTTCTGAAACTAATGTTCCTGATAGCTCTTCAAAGGGAATCATTGTTATTTTATCTTTGGGCTGGGCTAGGACACATTGCTTGTGCCCAAGAAAAAAACAATCTACCGCTTCTGCTCCCAATCGGCTAGCCAAAACCCTATCGACCGCGCTAGGGTTACCGCCACGTTGTATATGACCCAATTTAGTTATTCTTAGATCAAAATTAGATACCTCATTCAAATCCCTGATTAGACCTTCTCCTCCAGCAGAATTACATGCCCCCTCAGAAACTATCAGAATGCAGCCTTGCTTACCAAAAGATCTTTGCTCTTTGATTTGGTTTACCAATTTCTGTAAATTCGTAGGAAATTCTGGCAGGATTACTGCCTCTGCTCCTCCACCAATTCCAGCAAACAGGCTTATCCAACCACAGGCACGCCCCATTACTTCGACTATATGAACCGTGTTAGAAGTGGAAGCGGTATCTCTAATTCTGTCTATTGCTTGTAGAGCAGTATTTATTGCCGTATCAAATCCAATGGTAGGTCCGACTAAAGGTAAATCTCTATCAATCGTTGCAGGTAATCCAAGAACATTTATTTTTCCTTCCTCCCCAAGGCACTTAGCTCCTTTCAAGGATCCTTCTCCGCCAATAACGATTAGGGAATCAATACCCCTTTTGGACAAATTGTCCCTAGCTTGCTCTCTGTATTTCCTATCTAAAAAACGCTTGGATCGGGAGGTTTGTATTATACTACCACCCCGTTGAATTATATTTCCAACCTCTCTTGGTTTTAGCTCGGAAAAACGATCATCGATTAGACCTTCAAAGCCATTAGAGACTCCATAAACTATTATCTTTTTATTACTGGCTGAACGCACTATTGCTCTAAGGCATGCATTCATTCCCGGCGCATCTCCCCCACTGGTAAGCACTGCTAAATGTTTCATCTTACTTGTTTTTCCACATTATTTATAAAAATTAAACTTATCTAATTTGGCCGTCTAGGATCTTTCACTAACTCAATTACAATTCTAATAAAAATTATACCTTGGTCCAACAACTATTGTTCGCTACAGACCTTGTCATAGCCTCAACAATTTCGATGGAGTGACAACCATCCTCAACAGTTGGGTAATCGAGAGCAAGAAAGTCTGGTTTTTCACCTCTCTGCTTAGCTAAAATAACTTCAAATAAATCACGGTAAATATTTGCAAAGGCAAATACCATTCCTTCAGGATGGCCAATGGTTATTCTATTTGCTCTCCGCGCTGATGGATGTAAATCTGGATGACCGCGCTCCAATATATGAGTGGGTTTATTTAATGGAGTCCAAAAGAGCTGATTAGGTTGTTCCTGTCTCCATGAGAGACCTCCTTTCTCTCCAAAAACCTGTATGGTTAGGCCATGAGTTCGACCAATAGCTATCCCACTAGTCCAAAGCCTACCAATAATACCAGAATCCAACCTAAATGCAGAAAAATTATCATCCTCTAATTCACGACTTTTTACTCCAGAAGCAAAATCACTGGAAACCTCTACCACCTTTTTGTCAGTCACAAAGCAAGCCATGTTCAGTGCATGTATGCCACAATCGACAGTAATTGCTGCCATCCCTGAATGTTTGGAACTAAACCTCCACTTTACACGAGGGTTTTCTGCATCTAATGAGTCCGCCATGAAGCCCCCAGAAAATTCCGCCACCACCAAACGGATGTCACCAAGTTCTCTAGCCAAAACCATTGAACGCATTTGCCTAACCATAGGATAACCTGTGTAACCATAATTTACTGCACAAATCCGATTGGACGCCTTTGCTATAAGAACTAATGCTTTGGCCTCTTCAACAGACATTGTTAACGGCTTTTCACACAGCACATTAAACCCCGCCTCAAGAAATTCCTTGGATATTTCAAAATGAGTTGAATTCGGAGTTGCCACGGTTACAAGATCTATTCGTTCTTCTCCCATCACATTTTTTTCAGCATTAAGCATGTCCCGCCAGGATCCATAAGACCTTCCAGATTCTAATCCAAGCGACAAACCAAACTTACGCGCAGAGTCAGGCTCAACATCTAACGCGCCCGCCACCAAACCAAAATTGCAATCAAGTTGGGCTGCAGCCCTATGGGCAAAGCCTACCTGGCTCCCTTCTCCCCCTCCAATCAATCCCCAGCGTAGTTTACTCAAGTCATATCTCCTCTTATAATGAAAAATCGGCAATAATATCAGAATGGTAGCGCAACACAGGCTAAGAATTCTTAGATTTGCACTCCTTAGAAATCTATCACCCTAATTTGAAATAAATATATCACCAATGAACTATGAAAATCCGGGATCTCACATTAGTATTAGTTATTTCTTTAAGATTTCGCAACTTTTTTCAAAAATTTAGCAACAGTGTTAAAACCAGAAATATCAGACCTTTCCTCAACCTGTGCATTATAATTTGTATTAACATTTATGTCGTACACAAAAGCATTAGCACCCTTATCCTGGATGAATTCAAATGCAGCCACATCAATTCCAACAGTTTTCATCAACCTTTCCATTCGTGGTACTAGGTTTTGAGCTATAGATAAAGTTGCAAAGCCTTCTATAATATCAAATTTTTTCTTGGTATTTTGTTCTTTCAAAGAAATCTCCTCAGTCCCTCGATCTTCCCAGACTATTTCACAAGGATCTGCAGGGCACAATTCAAAACCATCTGATGTATCCACTTTAAGAGCATAGAGTAGCTTTTGATCAACAAACTCAACTCTTGTGATACAAGTGTCAGGGGATTCGATATAATCCTGGACTAAAGTTATCCCATCTATTGAAGGTTCAAAATTTCCTCCACAAACATAATTTTTCAAC
>CACIIZ010000065.1 GCA_902586855.1 uncultured Alphaproteobacteria bacterium
TTTCGTACCACTAGCTAACATGTTTGGTTATATCAATAATTTAAGATCAATGTCGTCGGGTCGGGCACAATTTACAATGCTTTTTGATCATTATGAGACTGTACCCTCAAATATTTCTGAAGAGATACAAGCAAAATATGCGTAGTTTTAATTTAATTTATGAATTTAGTTAGTTGTAAAATGGAGACAAAAAATGGCAAAAGAAAAATTTGAACGCAATAAACCACACGTTAATGTCGGTACTATTGGTCACGTCGATCATGGGAAAACAACGCTTACAGCCGCAATAACTAAGCATTATGGGGATTTTAAAGCCTATGATGAAATTGATGGAGCGCCTGAGGAAAAAGCTCGAGGCATAACAATTTCAACTGCCCATGTGGAGTATGAGACTGATAATAGGCATTATGCACATGTTGATTGCCCCGGTCATGCAGACTATGTGAAAAACATGATAACGGGCGCTGCCCAGATGGACGGGGCGATATTAGTGGTTAACGCTGCGGATGGTCCGATGCCCCAGACTAGAGAACATATTCTGTTGGCAAGACAGGTTGGTGTCCCGGCTCTTGTCGTGTTCTTGAATAAAGTTGATCAGGTTGATGATGCGGAGCTTTTAGAGCTAGTCGAAATGGAGGTAAGGGAGTTGTTGTCCAAGTATGAATTTCCTGGAGACGATATTCCTATCATATCGGGCTCAGCATTGGCTGCTCTTGAAGACCGGGATGCCGAAATAGGGGCAAATAAGATCACTGAGTTGATGGCTGCGGTAGATGAATCAATACCCACACCCGATAGGCCAATAGATCAACCTTTCCTAATGCCAATTGAAGATGTCTTTTCAATCTCTGGCCGTGGTACTGTGGTAACAGGGAGGGTCGAAAGAGGTGTAATAAATGTTGGAGACGAAATAGAAATAGTGGGAATAAGGGATACCAGTAAATCCACCTGCACGGGCGTTGAAATGTTTCGAAAACTGTTAGATCGAGGTGAGGCAGGGGATAACATAGGTGCTCTGTTAAGGGGTGTAGAAAGAGATGGAGTTGAGAGAGGTCAGTGTTTGGTTAAGCCTGGGTCAGTGACCCCTCATACCAAATTTGAGGCTGAAGCGTACATTTTAACAAAAGAAGAAGGTGGAAGACATACACCATTTTTTGGAAATTACCGGCCTCAGTTTTATTTTCGAACCACGGATGTAACTGGGACAGTACAATTACCTTCAGGAACTGAGATGGTAATGCCTGGTGACAATTTAAAATTTGAGGTAGAATTAATTTGTCCCATAGCAATGGAAGAAAAGTTACGTTTCGCTATTAGAGAGGGTGGTCGGACAGTTGGTGCAGGTGTCGTTTCTAAGATATTGAAGTAACAACATATCTAACAGTTGTGATTTAGGTGAGTTCAAATGCAAAGTCAAAATATTAGGATTAGGTTACAGGCCTTTGACTATCGAGTTCTTGATGTAAGTACGGCTGAGATTGTTTCAACCGCAAAGAGAACTGGCGCACAGGTCAGGGGTCCAATCCCATTGCCTAATAAGATTGAGAAGTTTACTGTTCTTAGGGGACCTCATGTCGACAAGAAAAGTAGAGAGCAGTTTGAGATTAGGACTCATAAGCGTTTGTTGGATATTGTAGATCCAACTCCCCAAACAGTTGATGCCTTGATGAAATTAGATCTGGCGGCTGGTGTTGACGTTGAGATTAAGCTTTGAGGAATAGGTTATGAGGGCTGGTATAATTGCAAAGAAAATTGGTATGACTAGGATCTTTCGAGAAGACGGTAGACAGGTTCCAGTGACTGTGCTGAAGTTAGAGAATTTACAGGTTGTTGCTCAAAGAACTTTGGAAAGGGATGGTTATTTTGCTCTGAAGTTAGGTGCTGGTAAAGTAAAGGCGAAGAATTGTAATAGAGCACTAAGAGGTCAGTTTTCTGTTGCAAATGTAGAACCCAAAAAGCGACTAAAGGAATTTCGGGTCTCATCTGATAATCTTATTGAAGTAGGGCAGGAGATTAATGTAGGGCATTATGCTGAAGGTCAATATGTGGATGTTTCTGGTATGTCTATTGGTAAAGGTTTTGCTGGCGCCATGAAAAGGCATAATTTCTCAGGATTAAGAGCTTCACATGGAGTTTCAATCTCCCACAGATCCCATGGATCTACAGGACAGTGTCAAGATCCTGGACGCGTGTTTAAAGGTAAAAAGATGGCTGGCCATTTGGGCGACTCAAATGTGACAATACAAAATCTTCAGATTGTTAAGACGGATCCTGAAAAAGGTTTGATTATGATCAAAGGAGCTGTACCTGGGGCAAAAGGTGGATGGGTTACGCTCAAAGATGCCGTTAAGAAAAAGACTTCTGGGATCTTACCTCCTCCTACGGCGCAAACTGTTATGACGAGTGCCGATATAGAAACTGGAAATAGTCAGAAACTTAGTGATAATTCGGAAGCTACCAAGTTAAAAAAGAATGATATGGACAATCCAACCAAGGAAGAGAACTTATCTGATACGGAGGTTGTCGATGAAACTTGATGTAATTAGCATAGATGCCAAAAAGTCGGGAACAATTGAGTTAGATGGAGCTTTATTCGGTTTAGAGCCCAGATCTGACATTTTGAATAAAGTGGTGCGCTGGCAATTAGCTAGGAAACAGCAAGGGACTCATTCAGTACTAACAAGATCTGAGGTGAGTTACTCAACAAAAAAGATTGTTCGTCAAAAGGGGTCTGGAAGCGGTCGTCATGGATCTAGGAGGGCACCAATATTTCGAAAGGGTGGGGTTTACAAGGGTCCAACGCCTAGGAGTCATGCATTCAAGTTAAATAAAAAATTTAGGGTACTTGGTTTAAAACATGCCTTGTCGGCAAAATATTTAGCTGGCCAGTTGGTAATACTTGAAAAGGCTGAGCTGAAAGATAAGAAAACTAAGGGATTTTATAAGAATTTAAAGAAGTTAGGTTGGGGGCGTACCTTACTGATAGGACGAGATGAATCTCCCTCAGGTGCCAACTTCATAACAGCAAGTAAGAACATTCCATATTTTGATATTTTACCCGTTGAAGGAATAAATGTTTATGATGTTCTGAAGAGAGATACCTTGGTATTAACTAAAGCAGCTTTGGCGGCTTTGGAGGAACGGTTTAAATGAAAACGGATACGACAGAGAAATATGATATAATTCGTAGGCCTATTATAACTGAAAAAGCCACTATGGCTTCGGAGTCAGGTACTTTAGCCTTTGAAGTGGCAATGCAAAGCTCAAAAAGGGATATAAAATCTGCAATAGAATCTCTATTCAGTGTGAAGGTGAAAGCTGTAAATACCTTGATTGTTAAGGGTAAAGTTAAAAGGTTTCGAGGGCAGTTAGGGCGAAGGCGTAATGTGAAAAAAGCATATATCACTTTGGAAGATGGAAATACAATTGATGTTAACACAGGTTTATAAATGTTAGGTGGTAAAAAGCTATGTCGTTGAAGTCCTATAAGCCTACGTCCCCAGGACAGAGGGATTTGGTCTTGGTTGACAAGTCAGATTTGTGGAAGGGTGGACCAGAAAAATCCCTTTCAGTTGGCTTGTCAAAAAAGGGAGGGAGAAATAATACTGGTAGAATAACTATGAGGCGAAAAGGTGGGGGCGCCAAACGGCTTTACAGGATAATTGATTTTAAACGAAACAAAAAAGATATAACTGGTATAGTCGAGAGAATCGAATATGATCCGAATAGAACCGCTTTTATCGCCTTAATTGCCTATGAAGATGGAGAGAAGTCATATATTTTGGCGCCTCAACGACTTAGGGTTAATGACAAGGTATTATCATCAGAAAGCTCAGATATTAAACCAGGAAATGCGATGCCTTTTTCTGGAATGCCAATTGGGACAATTGTGCATAACGTAGAGTTAAAGAGCGGTAAAGGGGGGCAAATAGCAAGAGCAGCTGGTTCCTATGCGCAGTTCGTTGGCAGGGACGGGAATTATGCACAAATAAGACTTTCTTCAGGTGAAATGAGGTTAGTAAGGCAGGAATGTAAGGCAACAGTAGGTGCAGTATCCAATCCTGATAATTCTAATCAAAATCTTGGAAAGGCTGGTAGAAATCGTAATAAAGGAATTAGACCATCGGTTAGAGGCGTCGTAATGAATCCGATTGATCACCCTCATGGAGGAGGTGAAGGTAGAACTTCTGGTGGCCGACATCCTGTGACGCCATGGGGTAAGCCAACTAAGGGTGCAAAGACACGATCAAATAAATCAACTGACAAGTATATATTGAGATCAAGACATTACAAGAAGGGACGTTAATAGATGGGAAGATCAATATGGAAAGGACCATTTGTTGAAGGCTATGTCTTAAAAAAAGCCGAAAAAGCAAGGGAGTCTGGGAGGAACGAGGTAATTAAAATTTGGTCTCGTAAATCGACTATTCTACCCCAGTTCGTGGGATTAACTTTTGGTGTTTACAACGGTAGGAAGCATATTCCAGTGCTCATCGGTGAAGAGATGATAGGTCAGAAGTTTGGGGAGTATAGCCCCACAAGAACGTATTATGGTCATGCTGCAGACAAAAAGGTAAAGAGAAAATAAAAATGTCAGATAAATCTATTGATTATGATAGCCAAAATGATGAAGCCACCGCAAAAGTGAGAATGCTCAGGGTTAGCCCACAGAAATTAAACCTAGTTTCTAAGCTTATAAGAAATAAGCCGGTTAATCATGCTCTTGTTCAGTTGAAATTTTCTAAGAAAAGAATAGCGATTGATGTTAGGAAATGTTTAGAGTCTGCAATAGCCAACGCAGAAAATAACCATGGAATGGATATTGAAGAACTGGTTGTGGCAGAGGCTTATGTAGGAAAAAATTTAGTGCTGAAGCGAGGACGCCCTAGGGCTAGGGGTCGTTACGGAAAAATCTTGAAGCCCTTCAGTCAGTTAACTATCAAGGTAAGACAAGTGTCAAACGAGGATAAAAAAGGGGAGAAGGATTAATGGGCCAAAAGATTAATCCAGTTGGGCTTCGTTTGCAGGTCAATAGGACCTGGGAAAGTAGGTGGTATGCTAACACAAAAGAGTATGGGGATTTATTACATGAGGATCTTCAAATTCGTAGTTTTGTTAAGAGAAACTGTTCACAGTCCGGCATAAGCAGAGTTGTTATTGAAAGACCACACAAAAAATGTAGGGTCACTATTTATGCCGCCAGGCCAGGGGTGATTATTGGTAAAAAGGGGGCGGATATCGAGACCCTTAAAAATAAGGTTGCCAGATTGACGCAAAGTGAACTTCATCTAAATATTGTGGAAGTTAGAAAACCGGAGATAGATGCTGCCTTGGTGGCCGAAAGTATTGCTCAACAAATGGAGAGAAGGGTTTCATTTAGAAGAGCTATGAAAAGAGCCGTCCAAAATGCAATGCGAATGGGAGCTTTAGGTATCAGGGTTGACATAGCTGGTAGACTGGGAGGTGCTGAGATAGCACGTACGGAGTGGTATTCAGAGGGAAGAGTTCCTAGACATACGCTCAGGGCTGATATTGACTATGCCCTAGCAGAAGGTCTTACGGCATACGGTATTATAGGGGTTAAGGTCTGGATATTTAAGGGGGAAATTCTTGAACATGACCCAGCGGGTAGGGATAAAAGAATTAATGCTTCCCAAGAGAGTATTACGGGAATGCGCGGTTAAGCGTAAGTTATTATAGGAGAAGAGAATGCTTCAGCCAAAACGGACGAAGTTTCGTAAACAACATAAAGGTAGGATACATGGTAAGGCCAAAGGTGGATACGAAATAAATTTTGGCAATTATTCTCTGCCAGCTCAACTAAAACTTCCTTGGAAGCATTGAACTCCCTGTTACCATTTGGTCCTCTAACTTCTATCTTAGATCCAACAATATTTGCTGTAACGTTTTCGGGAACATAGATGGGTTTTTTACCAATTCGAGACATATTTACCCTCAAAAAACTGTGCAAAGCACTTCACCACCAACATTGGTAGCTCTCGCCTCACTATCTGACATTACTCCCCTAGGAGTCGATAAAATGGCTATACCAAGGCCTTGTCTAACTCGCGGAATATCTTTAACACCCGCGTATACCCTTCGTCCTGGAGTTGATATACGCTTAAGTTCCTTGATAACTGGTTGTCCATCAAAATATTTCAAATCTATTTCCAAGTTTTTCTTGCCTCCAGGGTCTTGTATGGATCTATAACCCCTAATAAAGCCTTCAGATGCTAATACATCAAGAACCCAGGACCTTAGTTTGGATGCAGGAGTCATCACGGCAGACCTCTTTCTCATCTGAGCATTTCGTATTCTTGCTAATAAATCACCAATTGGATCGTTCATAACCATAGGAACCTCCTCACTACCAACTAGACTTTATCATGCCTGGGATTTCCCCACGGGATGCGAGGTCCCTTAATGCTATCCGAGACATTTTTAACTTCCTGTAAAAAGCCTTTGGCCTTCCTGTAACTTTGCAACGATTGTGCAACCGCGAAGGGGATGAGTTTGGCGGCAACTTTGCCAATTTGATCTGGGCTTTGAATCGTTCCTCCATAGGTAGTTCCCTATTCTTTACGATATCTTTAAGCTCTGAACGGCGTTTAGAATACTGTTGAACAAGTTTTTGTCTTTTTAATTCACGATTAATCATCGAGACCTTAGCCATTTAAATTCCCCTATCCTAATTCGTAAACGGCATATCGAACTTCTTCAATAATGCCTGTGCTTCATCATTAGTTGAAGCACTCGTGCAGATGACAACGTCCAATCCCCAGATCACATCAACCTTATCAAAATCTATCTCTGGAAACACGATGTGCTCTTTTATCCCAAGGGCATAATTCCCCCGACCATCAAAACTCTTGGAAGAAACACCTCTAAAATCCCGTATTCTTGGCATGGCAACCGTTATCAATCTATCCATAAATTCATAC
>CACIIZ010000066.1 GCA_902586855.1 uncultured Alphaproteobacteria bacterium
TAGCGAAAGCGATAACTTTGGTGGAGTCTTCTCGAGAAGATCATCAGAGAGAAGCCAACGATTTAATTCAAAAAGTTTTGGCTGAAAAAAGAAGTCCCACCGTCAGAATTGGTCTGTCAGGAACCCCTGGGGCCGGAAAATCTACACTAATTGAAGCAATAGGAAAAAAATTGATAACTGATGGCCACAAAATTGGAGTGTTAGCCATAGATCCTTCTTCAAAGAAAACAGGAGGCTCGATCCTTGGAGACAAAACCCGAATGGAAAAACTAAGTCGGGAACCAAATGCCTTTATACGACCTTCCCCGAGCAAGCTAACACTAGGAGGTGTAACTTCAAACACACGGGAGGTAATATTACTATGCGAAAAGGCAGGTTACGACATAGTGATCGTTGAAACTGTGGGAGTAGGGCAATCTGAGATAACGGTAAGCGAAATGACAGACATTTTCTGTTTGGTCATAGCGCCTTCAGGGGGTGATGAATTACAAGGTTTAAAGAGAGGAGTTACTGAGAGTGCTGATTTGATAATCGTAAATAAGGCGGATGGTAAAATGATTAATGCCGCTAGTATGGCAGTAACACAATATTCAGCAGCTCTTAGATTATTGGGCAAAAGGGAAGACACCCATCAGGAATATCCAAAAGCGACGATGGTATCTTCAACTACCGGCGAAGGTCTCCATGAAATTATTGAGGAGATATTTAAATTCATTGAGCTACAAAAGTCAGTTAGCTTATTTGAAGAAAGAAGAAAAAATCAGGAGCTCATCTGGTTTAGAGAAAAGAGCCAAAGAGCTATATTCAACCAACTTTCAAAAATGAACAATTTACTTGGCATCCAGAAAAAACTAGAAGATCAAATAATTAGAGAAGATCTATCAGTTTTGGAAGCTATTGCTAGATTCAATTCGGGTTTAGCGAAAAAACTTTAAAAAAATCTCATAGTACACTGCTAATTTATTTGTGCCATATCTCGGGTCTTGACGGTTCTACAGATAGTCGCTAAAAGCGGGCCTAACGGTAAGGGTAAATTTACACGTAGGAAAATAAATGACCAGACGATGTGAACTAACGGGGAAAATGGCCCAAAGCGGGAATAATGTCAGCCATGCTAACAATAAGACAAAAAGGCGCTTTCTCCCAAATTTAAACATGGTGTCATTGACTTCGGAGAAATTGGAAAAAACCTTTAAGTTTAGGGTATCAGCAGCAGCACTTCGAACCGTGGACAAAAAAGGGGGACTAGATCTATTTCTGATAAAAGCTGATGAAAAAAAACTTTCTACAGCTGCTCTAAAGATAAAAAAAGACCTTGAAAGTTTACAGAATACTCCACAATAATCTATGCGTTGATTTATTTGAAGGAAACACTATACGAATCCTTTTTAGTTTAATGTTTTCCGACAACTAATCTCTTACAGATAAAAATTCTCAGAAAACGTCGTGACTATTTTCTCTTCATGCTTGACATAAAAAAAATAAGAAACTTCTCAATAATTGCTCATATTGACCACGGAAAATCTACTCTGGCAGATAGATTAATCCAGTCGACTAATACTGTTGCTGAAAGGGATATGAAGGAGCAAATTCTGGACTCAATGGATATTGAACGAGAGCGAGGCATTACCATTAAAGCCAACACTGTTAGACTAACCTACACGGCTAAGAATAATGATGTATACGTATTGAATCTAATTGATACACCTGGCCACGTTGATTTTGCATACGAAGTATCTAGATCCATGCATGCGGTAGAAGGATCTTTGCTTGTAGTAGATGCTTCCCAAGGGGTTGAAGCACAAACCCTAGCAAATGTCTATACAGCAATAGAAGCAGATCATGAAATAATACCAGTCTTGAACAAAATAGACTTGCCAGCTGCAGACATAGATAGAGTAAAAAACCAAATCGAGGATGTAATAGGTATCGACTCCTCCCAAGCTATCAATATTTCGGCAAAAACTGGAGAAGGAATAGATGAAGTATTGGAAGAAATAATACGCAAACTTCCGCATCCAGATGGATCATTTGAATTACCTCTTAAAGCCAGTTTAGTAGATAGCTGGTATGATGCTTATCTAGGTGTCGTTGTTCTGGTACGAATCCATGATGGTTTTCTTAAAAGAGGAGACAAAATTAAGCTTATGCAAACGGGTGCTAATTACACCGTAGATAAACTCGCGGTGCTTAGACCCAATATGGTAGATATTGATAGCTTGGGCCCTGGAGAAATAGGAGTATTTACTGCTTCTATAAAGCAGGTGCGAGACACAAGAGTTGGCGATACCGTAACGCATGCAATTAGGGGATGTTCAAATCCACTTGAAGGATACAAACCGTCTCAACCCGTGGTCTTTTGTGGGCTGTTTCCAGTGGATAGCTCCGAGTTTTCGGCGCTAAGAGAAGCTATTGACAAATTAGCACTAAATGACTCTTCTTTTAGCTTTGAAATGGAAAGTTCTGCTGCTTTAGGATTTGGCTTTCGCTGTGGATTTCTAGGTTTACTGCACCTAGAAGTTATACGTGATCGAATTGAACGAGAATACAATATAAATTTGATAACAACTGCCCCTTCAGTTATTTATCAAGTTTCAAAGACAAATGGTGAAGTATTGGAAATACATAATCCATCAGATCTACCAGAAACCGTGAAAATTGATCACATAAAAGAACCAAGAATAAAAGCCACCATAATGGTCCCAGATAACTATCTTGGAGAGGTCTTAAAGTTGTGCCAGGATCGCCGTGGAGTTCAACTAGACCTGACCTATATAGGATCGCGGGCTATGGTGGTTTATGACTTGCCTTTGAACGAAGTTGTTTTTGATTTTTACGATCGCTTGAAATCTGTTACCAAGGGTTATGCTAGTTTTGATTATGAAATATCTAAATACGTTCAGGATAATTTGGTGAAGATGCAAGTTTTGGTCAATGAAGAACCCGTAGATGCGTTGTCAATCATTGTCCACAGAGATCGCGCAGAAATGCGGGGGAGAGGTATGTGCGAAAAGTTAAAGGAACTTATCCCACAACATTTATTCAAAATACCAATTCAAGCGTCGCTGGGGGGACGAATAATTGCCAGAGAGACGATATCTGCATTACGAAAAGATGTTACCGCGAAATGTTACGGGGGGGACATGACAAGAAAAAGAAAGCTATTAGAAAAGCAGAAGGCAGGGAAAAAAAGAATGAGGCAATTTGGAAAAGTAGAAATCCCTCAAGAAGCCTTCATTAGTGCTCTTAAAATAAATGAGTAAGGTTTTCTTCTGAGTTAGTTGTACAAACTAAACACCTACTGGATGTGGATGCAAATGATAGGGTTTTGTCTTGCATAGATAAATCTTACCCTCTAAATAAGTAGCACTAGTCGTTTCTCTCAATTGTGAAAGAGATACTGCATTACCGCCAATTATGAGAGCCCGATTCTTTAATTCTAAAATAGTTTCAGCATAGTTTTTTGCTTGTACAATTTCGATACTCATTGATAAATCACAATTAGTTCGCATTTTTAGCACCTTATCCGGATGAACAGAAACTTTGCTAAAGCCCCTTAGCGGATAAGAACTTTCAGGCATAGATCCATAAACGGAAGTATTACTGGCAACACCGTTACATGCGGCCAATATCACTAAAAGAGAAACACAAACTAACTTTTTTACCATGGTCCTAAGAATGAGACAAACAATTGGGAGTCTGAGGCTAATCTGATTCTACTAAGTATTTCAACTTAAATAATCTAAATTTTTAATTTTCCATTTATCACATACCTGAATACCCCTATAAGCTGCGCATTATTTTCAACGACAGCAAGAGCTGAAGCATCGACTTCCTTTAATGCGTGCTGAAATTCGTTGGCATGCATAACAATAAGCGATTTACCCAGTGCGACGGCATAGCCAGCATCAAATGCAGCATTCCACTGTCGGTAGCGATCACCAAATCTAACTACTACTATATCAGATTCGTGTATGCCCTTTCTCGATCGAATAGCATTCATTTTTGCTCCCTTGTGGTCATGCCAAAATTTCTTTTCCTCTCCTCCTAAGATGTAGACCCCACAATCGTCAGAGGCAGTATGATCCGTTACGGGTCCTGCCAGGCTTATAGGCAGTTTTTCTGTCTTCACAGAGTCAGCTATATCTTCACGCCAAGATGAGTGGATCTCCCCAGATAAGTAAACTTTCCATTCCATCAGACAAAACCTCACCTTTCATAATCAATTTGCTTGCTATCAATAGTTCTGTTCTGTTATACACCTTTCTTTGAGTTATAAAATATTAATTCAAAAGGAGCTACAGAATGTTAACACGTCGTCCAGGAAAGTTTTGGCCAACTATTTCTGCATTAGGAATCGGTGCCATGTCGTTCACTGATTTTTATGGTCCAACTGATAGTAAAGATACCTTCAAGATACTGAGTTGCGCAATGGACCATGGTATCAACCACATTGATACGGCCAACATTTATGGAATGGGTCTTTCTGAAAGTCGTATTGGTGAGTTCCTTTCCACCTTAGACAAAAAAGATCGGCAGTTCTTTAATATTGCCTCAAAAGGAGGGATCAAGACCCTTCCAGGTGGCCCCCCCACTTTTGATAATAGCGAGGAACATCTGAGTCGAGAGCTGGATAAATCACTTAATCGACTGGGTTTGGAAAATATTGATTTGTATTATGTCCACAGAAGGGATGAAAATATACCAATTGAAGAGGTTGTTGAAACACTCCTAAAATTAAAAAAAGCTGGCAAAATCAACCAATTTGGATTTTCAGAAATCTCTCCAGCTTCTCTTGCTAAAGCAAATAAGATTCATCATGTTGGAGCTATACAGTCCGAATATTCCTTATCGACTCGATATCCAGAGCTTGGTCTTTTACAAAAAACTAGAGAGCTAAATACCGCTTTAGTTGCTTTTTCACCTGTTGGCAGGGGATTGCTAACTGATTCACCACCTTCAAAAGAAAAAGTCATGAATATTGCTTTCCTTAAAACCAACCCAAGATTTTTGGAGCCCAATCTCACTGAGAATATTAAAGCCGTAAGGAAATTTCAGCAACTAGCCCAAGATTATGGTCTCAGTAGTGCAGGTTTGGCAATTGCTTGGCTATTGGCTAAAGATGAGCATATAATCCCAATACCGGGAACTAGATCAGTTGATCACTTAAAGGAAATGATAAAAGGGACGGAGCTAAAACTCACAGCAAGCGACGTGGCAAAAATAGAAAAATCTCTACCAGTGGGGTGGGCACATGGAGATAGGTATTCTGTAGCTCAGTGGATCGGACCAGAAAAATATTGCTAGTTTTAACGCACAAGATACTGATGTTTTTCGTTTTTTCCTCTAAAAAAGAGAAACAAAACCAAACTTATATTAATTATATTCCAGAATATTCCATTCCAAAAAGCTAACCGGTAAGAACCAGTAACATCGAAAATGTATCCTGAGATCCAGCCTCCAAATGCCATCCCAAAAATGGTTGCCATTAAAATTAGACCAACCTTTGAAGCTACATTCTTAGCTGGTAGGTATTCTCTTATAATGACTGCATAACTTGGGACTATCCCACCCTGAGCTAATCCAAAAATTAAACTGACCATATATAGAGATCCTAATCCATCAGAAGGTATATATAAAAATAGAGCTAAGCACTGTAAAGTCGACCCCAAAAGTAAAATTTTTGCCGCCCCAAAGTAATCTACCGCAATTCCAGACAAAATCCGAGAAATAACACCCCCAAAAAGCATAAGTGACAGCATATTTGTTCCAACCAATGGACCAAACCCTAGATCTACGCATAATGCCACTATATGTATTTGGGGCATGGACATAGCAATACAGCAGGAAATGCTAGCCAGCACTAAAAGGAAAATCAAAACTTTGGGAGTTATAAGCTTTTCAGACAAGTTTCGCCCTGCTTCCTGAGTGTCTTTCTGTAGAAATTTCTTATCGATATTTTTTCTTAATAGGAAGGCCAAGGGAATACTAAGGCTTGCGGCAATTATACCGAATAGGATGTACTGTAATCGCCAATCAGGGGGACCTTTGGAAAAAGAAGTTACTAAGGAGGGCCAAATTATACCAGAAAAATAATTTCCTGAGGCTGCTATTGCCACAGCTAATCCTCGATTCTTAGAAAACCAGAGAGATATGTCTGACATCAGAGGACCAAACCCCGCTGCTGTCCCTAGACCAATCAAGATATGACAAAATCCTAGTACTGAAAACGAATTGGAATATGCGCTGACAAGAAAGCCAAAAAGAACCAAGGTAGAAGAAAATATTAAGGTAAAAGTTATCCCTTGACGATCAACCAGCTTGCCCAAAAAGAAGTTTCCTAAAGCAAATCCCAGCATTGTAAGGGCAAATAGAACTGAGACCTCCGCGCGATTATAATTGAATTCATCCTGAATTTCTGGAAGTACAATTACTACAGCCCACATACCAATATTCAATGCGGCTCCAATTAAAAAAGAAATAAGAAGCCTAATCCATGAATAAACGCTGTCCTGAGATAAATCTTTCAACAATATTTAAGCCTTAAGAGAAAATTTCTTCCTAAATGCAGGGACTAAATCATTAGTACCATTACTAGCGTAGTAAATCCCTTTTGCAATCGCCCTAGACACGCACAATGAAGCCGCATGACCAAGTAACAATGTTTCATTTGGATCTCCGGACAACTGTTTGTCTCCAGTGGAAACAGAAAAAATTAGATCTCCGTCAAAACTGGTGTGAGAAGGAAAAACAGCCCTTGCTATGCCATCATGAGCATTTGTTGCCAAAGATTTACATTGC
>CACIIZ010000067.1 GCA_902586855.1 uncultured Alphaproteobacteria bacterium
CTATAGCGAGCGTATTACGAACCTGTGGGATGATTTCAAGTAATTCAGTACCAATACCTAATTTTCTGCAAGAATTCTTAACGAATGTCCCTATGGCATCATTTGAGATTCCCGCTAAAATATTAACCCTAATCCCTTGTGCAGATAACCCAGCAGCGATATTAGCCGCTGAACCACCTAGCTGTGATATAAAATTGCTTGCAGTTTCAATTGACGTACCGACTGGTTCAGCATAAAGGTCCATACCTGCTCGCCCAACCACCAAAACACCTTTGTCGCTCCTATTCATTTGCATCCCCTTATGATTGAACAATCCAGAGCCTTAAACACCATCACCATTCCAATTAGCCTAATAAGATCTTGGCAAATCCAATACATGTTCAGACAGATAGCTCAAGATTAAATTGGTTGAGATCGGGGCAACTTGATATAATTGTGCTTCCCGATATTTCCTTTCTACATCATATTCTTCAGCAAAACCAAACCCCCCAAATGTCTGCATGCAAGTTTCTGCTGCTTTCCAGGAGGCCTCAGAACAAAGCAGTTTAGCTAGATTAGCTTCTTCACCTGGGTTTTGGCCTTGGTCAAAGAGACCTGCTGCCCACCTTAACATTAACTCAGCTGCACGCATTTTTGAATATGCTCTAGCAATTGGAAATTGAATGCCTTGATTTTGCCCAATGGGGCGATTAAATACGACGCGTTCTGTTGCGTAATTTCTTGCTTTTTCAATGAACCATTTAGCATCACCTATACATTCTGCAGCAACAAGGATTCTTTCTGCATTCATCCCAGAAAGAATATATCTAAAACCTGAGTCTATCTCTCCTATCATATTTTCTGGAGCTACTGGCATATTTTCAAAAAATAATTCTGTAGTAGAATGGTTCATCATGGTTCTTATGGGCTTGATAGTTAAAGATTTTCCTATAAGTTTTCGTATGTCTACCAAGAACACTGACAAGCCTTCCGTACGTCTCTGAACCTCTTCTATGGGCGTAGTTCGTGCTAATAAAAGCAATAAGTCAGAATGTTCAGCTCTTGAAGTCCATACTTTTTGACCATTTATTATATAGTTCTCACCATCAAATTTTGCCGTCGTATTTAAGGAGGTAGTATCGGATCCACTGCTTGGCTCAGTAACACCAAATGCTTGTAGCCGTAATTCACCTGAGGAGATCTTGGGCAAATATTTAGACTTCTGCTCTTCACTCCCGTGTCTAAGAATTGTGCCCATAGTATACATCTGAGCATGGCATGCCCCCGCATTACCACCCGATTTGTGTATTTCCTCTAAAATAGCCGCTCCTGCTGATAACGGCAGACCAGAACCACCATATTTGCTAGGGATCAGAGCCGACAAATATCCCTCCTTTGTTAACGCTGTCACAAACTCTGCAGGATATTTATTTTCCCGGTCACATCTTTGCCAGTAACCTCCATCAAATTGGGTACATAGTTTACTTATAGCATCTCTAATATCTATGTGGTCTTTAGTAAAATCCATGTTTTCCTCAGACAAGCTTATGAAAATGGTCAACTCATAATACTAAATCCAGAACAAGCAAAAAGCCATACCTCTAAAAAACAATCTCTCAGGTGAGGGGTTATTCACAACTAAGCTATTAAATTTTAGAATTTGTCCTATACTAGTTCTTACTTACGAAAGTTAACAACCAAACTATAAGATTTTAAATGAAAAAAAAAACAAGAAATACGATTTTAATCGAAAAACCTGAAAAACACTTACTTCAATGCACGTTAAATAGACCTGAAGCTGCAAATGCTTTTAATTCGTTAATGGCTGAGGAATTATTTCTGTTCTTTGAATCCATCTCTAGAGACCAAGGGGAAACACGGGTCATTATATTAACTGGCTCTGGGGAAAAATCTTTCTGTGCTGGAGGAGACCTTAAGGAACGTAATGGGATGACTTCTAATCAGTGGTTTAAACAACACAAATTATATGAACGAATGCTTTGTTCTATTATCAATTGCCCATTACCAGTCATAGCAGCCGTGAACGGTGTAGCCTATGGTGGTGGATGCGAACTTGTATCCGCTGTTGACTTTGCTTATGCAGCTGACCATGCTATTTTCGCTCAAACTGAAACTAAATTAGGAATAATCCCTGGCGCGGGTGGAACCCAAAACTTACCTCGAGCAATTGGAACACAGAGGGCATTAGAATTAATTCTTACTGGAAAAACTTTCTCCGCCCTAGAAGCCAAAGAATGGGGATTAATAAATGAATTATTTTCAAGTGATTGCCTCCTAAAAGAAGTGACTAAAGTTGCTCAACTTATAGCCTTGAATGCCCCTCTTGCCGTAAAACAGGCAAAATTTGCTATCAACAAGGGAGTAGATATGCCCCTCAATGAAGCGCTCTCTCTTGAAATTGAGGCCTACAACAAAACTGTTCCTACAAAGGATAGAAGCGAAGGGATACTTGCTTTCAATGAAAAGAGATTGCCCAAATTTAAGGGAAAGTAATAACCCAAGTCAACATACTGATGCTATAGGGCCTGCAAAAAAAGCTAGGGTCAACTTAGCTGGCAAAGTCATAAAGTACTCCCCCACCGAACCATCGTGGCTAATTATTTAGATTAGTCCGCGGGTTTGACCTAATTATTATTACTGACGGCCAAGCTCTTTCCAGTTTCCATCAACCACCTGAGAAATAATTATGTCGTCAGAACCTAAATGATCATTCATTCCGTATTTAACACTGTTCCCCAGGATATGTCCTTCATAATTTAGACTTTCCATCCCCTTCTGAAAGCTTGTAGCAGTAAGGTCTTTGCCTGCGGCTTCAAGTGCTCTCACCAGAGTTTCTGCAGTTGAACGGCCAAGTAATGCTCCACTCGGGGGAAAATCTCCAAAAGCACCTTTATATTCAGCAACCCACTCAGCTACAATAGGATTACCTAATCTTTCAACTAAATCAGCCCATCCCGCAGCGCAATAAAAACCCTCTGTTAATCCGCCTGGCACCTTTGCAACGCCCGTGTGAAATGAAGCCGAGGAACCAAGAAACTTCACGTCGCCCCAGCCAATCTTCTTAGCAGTTGCTATAGCAGTTATAGACTGCCGAACGCCCAAAGCAATAGCGATAACCTCACATCCTTCTGCCTTTAATTTTGACAAAGAACCAACAAAATCTTCCTCGTCTGGTTTGTGTGTGGTCTCTGCTAAGTAAGCAAGATTAAGCTCTTGCGCAACAGCCTTGGCACCTTCCATGATTTCAATTCCAAAATCGGATGGGATATACATAGCACAAATCTTAGTTTCACCACTATTTTGATTTATAAACTTTATCCCAGCCCTAATTTGATCAAAATAATGTGAAAGTCCAGCATACCTTAAATCTGAAAAAGGTTCATTCATTTGTCTTGCGGATGAAAATGGGCCTACATTAGCTATTTGCTTCTTAGTCATTAACTCAAAAGATGCCAAATTCATTGGTGTTCCAAGTTGCATTATCATGGCAAATATTTTGTCTGAGTTCACTAGTTTATTTAATCCTTGCATTGCTTTAGGCATTTGATAACCATGATCCTCAACGACAAACCTAATTTTTCTGCCGTGAACCCCTCCATCTGCATTAATCTTGTCAAAATATAACTGAGCCGCTTGGACTCCAGGTACCCCAAATGCAGCAAAAGGACCTGACATATCCTGATTTGAACCGATTACTATCTCATCTTCTGTTACTCCTTGCCCAGCGTAACTCCCTAAAGTCATCGAAATAGTGAAAGTTATCGTTAGAAAAATTGTTTTGTACATTAATTTCATTAGGAGCCTCCGGAATATTGGGTTTATGCCTGATCATACATCTCTTTTATAAGTGGCGCATGCTTTTTTTCTAAAATGTTTCTTTTTATTTTCATAGTAGCAGTTAATTCCTCATCCTCGGCACTTAAAACTAGATCTAAAACCCTGAAATTCCTTATTTTTTCTACTCTTGAAACACTAGAATTGACACTCTCCACAATTTCGGAAAATAAGATATTAATTCCTTCGCTTTGGCATAAAGAACTGAAGTTGGTATACTGAATATTTCTCTGCTGAGCAAATTTTTCTAAATTTTCTTGATCAGGTATTATTAATGCCGTCAAATACTTTTTCCCATCACCAAATATTACGGAATCACTAATAAAAGGTGAAAATTTCAAGCTATTCTCTAGATTCTCCGGGGAAATATTTTTTCCACCAGAGGTAATGATTATGTCTTTAATTCTTCCTGTAATCTTAATATAACCATCGACTAATTCTCCTTTATCACCAGTCTTGAAATAACCATCATCGGTAAAAGCTTCCTGAGTTTTCTTAGCATCATTATGATAACCACAGAAAACGTTTGGAGCTTTGTATTCAATTTCTCCCATGTTGGAAATGCGGATCGATGATCCAGGAATTGGCTTACCAACCGTACCGACATAATTTGATTCAAGAAGGTTTACACTTATTGCTGCTACCGTTTCCGACATTCCATACCCTTCCACCAGAGGTAATCCAAGAGCGTGAAACCACTCAATAAGTTCTCCAGATATAGGAGCTGCACCAGATACCGCTAACTTTACTCTATCCAACCCGACCAGATTGAGGATATTTCTGTAAACAAGAATTTTCCATAAGTACCACTCGACCAATAGAAAAAATGGTACCCGTTTTCTTTCTTTTTGATATGCAGACTTTGATTTTCCCACTTGAAAGGCACGATCATAGGCCAATTTGCCGATAGTTGTTGCATCGGAAATCATCAAATTGACTTTGCTGAATATTTTCTCGTATATGCGCGGAACTCCAGCTAAATATGTTGGCCTTAATTCTTGCAAATTCTCAAAAATAGTGTCTGGGGTTTCTACAAAATTAACGGTAGTTTTATTGACAATTGGGCTAATCACAGAAGTAGTTCTTTCATAAATGTGACACAAAGGTAGAAAACAGAACAGTTCATCATCTGAGGAAAATGGTAAGACATGCTTTCCGGCCAATTGCGCATACATTAAATTATTCTGATTTAACATGACCCCTTTAGGCAAACCGGTCGTTCCAGAAGTATAAACTAGCAGAGCTATGTCTTTTGGCGCACCCTCTTCTATTTTTCTCATGATTGTGTGCGTATCATGCTCCAAAAACTTTCTCCCAAGTTCATAGAATTCATCCAAAAACATAACCTTCTTATCTGCAAATCCACGCAAGTTCATTCGGTCCAAAACAATTACCTTCCGTAAATTTGGTAAAGGCTTATCAATAGACAAAAACTTGTTTAGTTGTTCGGCATCATCTAGAAATAAGAACCTCGCGCCGGAGTCTATTAGCTGATATTCTAGCTGTTGCACAGAATCTGTAGAGTAAACCCCTGTACAAGTACCTTGGAGACATTGGCAAGCAATATCTATGTATAACCATTCCTTTCTACATTCTGAAAGAACCGCTAACCTGTCGCTCTTTTTGAATCCTAATTTATTTAGGGCCCCTGAGATTTCAAAAACCTTTTCCCGGTAATATTCCCATGAATAAGAGTCCCATTTACCAAATTTTTTTTCGCGATGTGCAATTTTCTTTGACCCCAATTCAATGCATCTTTTCAAAAAAAGTTTGGGGATAGTATCGCAACCATCAATTATAAAAGGTCCTTTTGTCAAATTGCTATTAATACTCACTTGACCAACTCATTCTTTTTTTTCTTATAATCCGGGCTCTTCCCGACGTCATCGCCATGTTTTTCGGTTTTTCCATCTTTTCTTCCCAATTTGACTATCTTGATGCATACCGAGATAAAATTCTTGAATGTCTCGGGAATTTCTGACGTTTTCTGTTGAGTCACTCATCGCCACCCTACCTAACTCTAAAACATATGCATAATCGGAAAGATTCAGAGCTAGCTTGGCATTTTGTTCTACAATTAGTATACTCAAACCTAAATCTTTTTGGAGGTTCTTCAAAATCGAAAAAATCTCCTTTACAATAATAGGACTTAATCCCAAACTTGGTTCATCCAATAGAAGAAGTCTTGGTTTGGACATTATGGCACGGCCTAGTGCCAGCATCTGCTGTTGCCCTCCTGAAAGGACCTTCGCTTCCATCTTTAATAAGCGTTGCAAATCAGGGAAATAATGGAGAACTAGATCGAAGTCTCCTTTTACTTTGCTCTTATCTAATCTAGAATAAGCCCCTAGAAGCAAGTTTTGTTTAACGGTCAACAACGGGAAGATCTCTCGTCCTTCTGGAACATGAGCTAAGCCCAAAGATACAATAATAGATGGATCCTCGCCCAAAATTGACTTCCCCTCAAACCTTATGCTACCTTTTGAAGGTAATAAAATTCCAGAAACAGCTTTTAGCAAAGTTGATTTTCCGGCCCCATTTGAACCTAAAAGAGCTACAGATTGGCCAGGCTTAACTGAAATAGTTACTCCTCTTAAGGCGATAATTGGCCCATAATGAACTTCTAAGTTCTCTATATTCAAAATGCCATTTTGCAAAATTGTTCTACTCGCTATTCCCCAATAAAAGCTTCAACAACTCTGTCACTCTTCTCCAGATCACAAGGTTTTCCAGTCCAGATTAATTTGCCACTTGACAAAACAGCAACCTTGTCAGAGACCTCTCTTAC
>CACIIZ010000068.1 GCA_902586855.1 uncultured Alphaproteobacteria bacterium
AGCAAACTATTTTAGTGATTTGGACAATCATTACTATTCTAGTTTTAAAGGTATTTGACATCATTTATGCAATGACCAATGGTGAATGGCAAACAGAGGTATTAGCAAACTTAATGTACGATTGGATGTTTAGAGGGGGAGGAGACTCAGGGAGAGGAAGTGTTTTAGCATTTTGTATCATGATAGGGGTCATTCCAATTTTAGTATGGAATTTGTATAAACACAAACAAGAGCAAAAAATATGAAATCAAAATTTAATATGCCGTCAATTTTGGCTCAATTACTATTGTTAATATTTGTAATAATATGGATAACTCCAACATTTGGGCTTTTAATTAGTTCTTTTAGAGATAAAGACCATTTAGCTATTAGTGGTTGGTGGACATCTTTAATGACTACTGAAGCCAATGAAATACATAGAACAAAGGGTAAAGATGAGCAAATAAAAGAAGATGGATTTTTTGTTATAAGAAGTAATTTGTTTGATAATAAAAAGGGAAAAAAGATATCAAGCTTTGGGATAACATCAAAGAGAATTAATGAATTTGCTATTGGTGAGACAGTAATACTGAAAGATAAATCTCGCATCACCGTTTATGAAAATGGCGACTACGAATGGAAATCTGAAAAGGAATTCAAGAAAAAGAGAGGAAAAAGAATATTTGTCACTGCGACGAGCCCTCCTAACTTAACGTTAAATAACTACAGGGAAGTTTTATTTAAAGAAGGGTTGGGACAAGCATTCTTAAATACAATTGCAGTTGCCTTGCCATCAACGTTAATACCATTAATTATTTGTTCATTTTTTGCCTATTCTCTAACTTGGATGAACTTTTTTGGAAGAGATGTACTTTTAGCGGCTATAATCGCGTCCCTAGTAGTCCCATTGCAAATGTCACTCATTCCCATCCTTACTATTTATAATGACCTTGGGGCACTATTTGGGATAGCAGCAAAATCATTTCCAGGTATTTGGATGGCGCATACAGGATTTGGCCTTGCTTCAACAACTTTTCTTCTATGGAACTTTATTAAATCTCTACCTTCTGAAATGTTAGAAGCAGCGAAAGTTGATGGGGCTACACATTATGACACTTTTACGAAAATAGTAGTACCACTGTCAATTCCTGCGTTTGCATCAATTTTTATCTTGCAATTTTTATGGGTTTGGAATGATTTATTAGTTGGTTTAGTTTTTTTGGATAAGCATCCAAGTGAAATAATTTTGACAGCTAAATTAAAAGAGCTATTGGGGTCCCGTGGTGAAAATTGGGAAATCCTAACAACAGGAGCCTTTATATCTATGACGGTTCCTTTGTTTATTTTCTTTTCTTTACAACGATATTTTATACGAGGTTTGGTAGCGGGATCAGTGAAAGGATGACAGATATGTCTCGAATAGTTTTAATTGGTGCAGGTAGTACAGTTTTTGGACTGGGCGTGGTTAGTGATATTTTCAAATCTAAATATTTCCAGAACTCTACTATCGTTTTACATGACATTAACCCAGAAGCATTAGAAAAAACCTACAAAATTGCAAAAAAATATAAAGAGGAATTGGGAAAGAAAGTTGTATTACAGGCCACAACTTCCCGATCTGAAGCTTTGAAAAGTGCCAATTTTTGCCTTATTTCAATTGAGGTTGGTGATAGATTTCAGCTATGGGATCAGGACTGGAAGTTACCTCTTCAGTATGGAATAAGGCAGGTATATGGCGAAAATGGTGGTCCAGGAGGTTTATTCCATTCTCTAAGAATAATCCCTCCTATTTTAGAGATCTGTAGGGATATTCAGGCTATATGTCCAGATGCATTTGTATTCAATTATTCCAATCCGATGCAACGAATTTGCCATTCAGTTACCACTCAATACCCGGATCTAAAATTTATAGGCTTATGCCATGAAATCAAATCGATGCCTCGTCAATTACCAAAACTCATGCAAACTGACATATCAAATATTGAATTCACTGCAGGAGGTCTGAATCACTTCAGTATTTTATTAGAAGCCAAATATAAGGACTCAGGAGCTGACGGTTATCCAGCGATTAGGAAAAATTTTGAGAATTACTTTTTTGATCTAGTTAATGATCATGAAGGTTTTAGATCAGAACCTGGAGCCGAACGGGGTGTATTTTTTAGGCTATTCAAAGATTACAATTATTTACCAATCACAACAGATAGCCATTTAGGGGAATATATTCAATGGGCTTACAGTGTAGCAGATCACAGGGGAATTTTGCATTTTTATGAGAGCTACAAGAAGAAGTGTCTATCGTTTTTTGATAGTGATAAAATATATGGATCATTCTTCAATATGGATAACAAGGATTTTCATGAAAGATTTGTTCCTATCGCTGAGGCAGTTATTGGCAATGAGAATTTAAGAGAAGACTCTGTAAATATCCCTAATAAGAGTTTCATAGAATGTCTTCCTAGTGACCTCGTGGTAGAGGTCCCTGCTATTGTAAATAATAAGGGTATTGAGGGCGTTCATTTAAAAAACTATCCCAAGTCTTTTGGAAGCTTATTGAATTTGCAGGCTGGAGTGATTCAATTAACGACGGAGGCAGTGCTGGAGCAGTCTAAGCATAAAGCCTATCTGGCATTGCTTGCTGACCCAGTAGTAGACGATGCCAAAGAGGCTAAGAAGCTTTTAGATAATATGTTGATGATGCAGGAAGATCATCTATCGTATTTGGCTTAAATTTTGATATTAAATGGAATTTAAATTGTGGCAGAGATAGAGATTAATCATTTAAACAAGTTTTTTGGCCGATCTCAGGTAATCAAAGACATGTCATTAACTATTGAGAGTCGGTCTTTTACAGTGATTGTTGGCCCGAGTGGCTGTGGAAAATCAACCTTGCTTAGAATGGTAGCTGGTTTAGAAAAGGTTGATTCCGGACAAATTAAAATTGCTGGGAGCCTGGTCAATAATCTTCCTCCGAAAGATCGGGGAATTGCTATGGTTTTTCAGTCTTACGCCCTATATCCTCACATGACTGTTTTTAATAATATGGCTTTCGGGTTAAAACTAGAAAAAAAAACGAAGTCAGAAATTAAAACAAGGGTAAAGGATGTTGCTAGGATATTACAGATTGAGGATCTCCTAAATAGGAAGCCTAAACAGTTGTCAGGAGGTCAAAGACAACGGGTTGCAATCGGTAGAGCTATTACTCGAAATCCAAAGGTTTTTTTGTTTGATGAACCGTTGTCTAATCTAGATGCTGCTTTAAGGGTGGCGACTCGAATTGAAATTGCAAAATTGCACGATTCAATCCCTGATGCGACAATGGTTTATGTTACACATGATCAAGTAGAAGCAATGACTTTGGCTACTAAGATTGTAGTTTTATCTGAAGGCCAAATTGAACAAATAGGGTCTCCTTTGGAATTATACGAGAGGCCAAATAATTTATTTGTCGCAAAGTTCATTGGCTCGCCTGCAATGAACATAATTCCAGTTAGCATTTCCAAGACTGGGAAAGATAGCGAGGCTGAGGTTACAGAGGAAATCAGACTGACTTTGAATTATAATATACAAAATAAAGATATGCACAGGAAATTCAATTTGGGAGTTCGACCTGAAAATTTAGTGCTCGTAAAAAAACCTGATAATTCCATAAGGGCAAAGATATCATTAGTTGAGTCACTTGGTGAATATGCGTTGGTTTATGCAGAGATAGTCGGAGGTAACCTGAGTCAAAATATTTTAGTAAAGCTTCCTGGAAACCCATTAATTAAGAAAGGTCAAGAGGTGTTTTTTCAACTGGAAAAAGGTAAGGAGCATTTGTTTACAGAGGAAGGGACCCGTTATATTAGCGGAAATAAATAAATTCTCTGTGAACAGGTGCGATAATCGATACATTTTATTATTTTATTATGTTGTGAGATAAAACCATTTTCAAAATCTAATATGGCAATGCTGATATTGAGGTTGCAAGTAAGCAACTTTTTGAATACAAACCTGAATGTTTATAGAAAAACACTTTCGTGGGGTTATAGAAGCTAAAGAAAAATAGGTCAAAAAGCCACAAAATAGGGCAAATATTCAACTAGGAGGAGTGGCAGAGCGGTTGAATGCACCGGTCTTGAAAACCGGCGTGGGTGCAAGTCCACCGTGGGTTCGAATCCCACCTCCTCCGCCATGGCCTTAAAAGTCAATAAATAAAGGGATATTGAAGGTATATTTGCCATCATTACCCCCACTTTTTACCCCCAAAATAGTGATTTAAAGGTGATTAACAGCTAGATCCCAAGTATTTCTTTTACAATTCTATTGAATTTACGCTTCTTAATCATATTACCTGTAATGAAATCTCTAGGTTGATCATATTTTTTTCTTTTCTTTAGGAGTAACTTAAACATTCTTTCAACTGAGATTCGATCGTCACCACAGTCTTTTATCTTTACAACTTCTCCAACCTGAATAATCCCTGTTTTTCTCAACTCTATAATGACTTTTGTGCTGTTTGAAAGTTCTCTAGGTAAACCTAGTGCAGAAATTAAAAATAGTCGGCCATGAGGCCTCCTTATGGTGCCATGGCATTCGTAATAAAGCACTTCTTCTATAACGTCGATCCCAACGTCAACTGCGTATGCGCATACCAAAATACAGTTACGAGGCAATGGTAACATGCGACCAGGATAGGGGGGTCTAAAAGGCTTTACAGGCCAGGGAGTAACGTGGACAATGTTTGATGACATAATTTTTCCTTCGCTTTAGTGCTTTAGAAATCAGCTCTTGGTGCACAAGTTGAAAATTAAAATAACCATTTAAAATATTGATAATATTAATTTTTAATCATTGCCTTTTTTATTTCCTTTACCAAATTGTTTTTAAAAAAATTATCGTTCAGAAACTTTTTTCCTATCGGACCTATGAGTTTAACTGGAACTGTTTTAAATCCCAAACCTTTGGTTTGTTCCAAATTCATCCAAACTGTGAAGTCATAGATCGTAAAGGCATAAAGACCTTTTCCATTCAGTAATGTTGCTGCTCCTCTTCCTTGCGCCATTACTTTCAAACCAAAATCAGTACCCTTAAGTGGTCTTGTGAATTTAGGAAAAAGGACGTTTCTGTAACACTTGTGATTAATGGAAAACAATTTAGCTGATCGAGTGACACACCCTTGCCAGCCCATATCTCTTAATTTCTGAAAAGTAATTTTGGACCCCAGACAAAAATCATCTATCATTTCAGTAAGTTTTTGCTCCTTACACCGATCTAAGACTATTGAATATTTCCTGGTATCTGCATCGTCATATTTGGTATAGGTAATTATTTCCCATTTTCGCGAACCGTTTTTAAAACGACTTCTCTTGAGAAAAAGTTTTTGAACATCCTGGCAAAGGGGTGGTCCAACATATCTGTAACCTATATAAAAAACTCGCTTTCTTGGCAAAGGACACTTCAGTGGTTCTTCGAAGGGAAATTGAATAATATTTTTCATTGAAACTTTCCGCTTTAGTGCTTTAGGAACCATTCCAAGGTGCACAAGTTGGTTATTAAATGCCTGTCTTTATAATAAGAATTTTGGCTTAAATTACAAGCTTATCTATTGGATGTTTTAAGTATTTCGTATTTTTTTGATTAAGTCTTTCAGTGTGGTTTCATTTTTTAGATCACATTCCCAAATTAAAAGCACTTTCCAGCCCAGATTTTCTAGTTCTTTATAAACTTTTTTATCTCTCTCAATATTGCCATTGATCTTCTTATTCCAAAACTTTGTGTTGGTGCTAGGTAGTTTGCTTTTTTTACAGCCATGCCCATGCCAAAAACACCCATTTATAAAAACTGTTGTTTTATACTTAGTCAGTGTCAAATCTGGTTTTCCTGGCAATTTCTTAGAATGAAGTCGGTACCTAAATCCTTTATTAAAAAGAAATTGTCTTACTGTGAGTTCAGGAAGCGTATTTTTGGATTTTACCCCTGACATTAGCTTGCTGCGCTGTTCTTTGGTTATCTTATCCAAATTAAGTGAACCTAACCTGTAAATTAAGTTTTATGAATAAATCACCATTTTCAGAAAACAGATCACCAAAAAAATGTCTTTTTGTGCTTGGAGTTTCTAATTTACTATTTTCAACCAAATACTTACCAATTGCTTCCATTTCATATAAGTGTAAGCAAGCGAGATCACCAGTTTCTTTAACGATTAAGAACCCACCATTTATATGATGTTGGCCTTTCCAGGGTTTTCCCAATGTCATGCCCATAGCACACGCAATGAGAAAATGTTGCACCTTATATTCAAATTGCTGGTAATTCAGACCAATTTTTAGTTCCTTATATAATTCATTATCCTTTATAAATTTCAGTAGTTCAGTGATTTTAGTTCCGATTTTTTCCTGAAATAGTTTGACCAACATTGCCAGTATTTCAGGCATTTGTGAATCAATGAATTGTACATTACTTCGTGACACTTCAGTGCCAAATTTGTGAAATTTTAAAATACCTCC
>CACIIZ010000069.1 GCA_902586855.1 uncultured Alphaproteobacteria bacterium
CCTCATTGATCCTGAGCGAACAATCACAAAAATTGTTACCGCACCAAGAGTAGCACCTATAATAACTGCAATGAATCCATAAAAAATGTTAAAAAGGTATCCACCTATCAAAGTTAATGCTGTCCCTAAAGGAAAAGAAAGGGCCGTAGAAAGAAAATAAACTATAGTAAAAATTACTATAGAAATTAGAAAAGAATCCTCCACGAGTGATCTGAGATTCTCATGGTGATTCCGAACAAAATCAAATACAAATCCGAAATAATCGAAGAAAATCCCTGATAAAATAATTGTCCCAAGAAATAGGACTATTGCGTAAAATTTCATACTCCGGAACCATCAAAAGAAAAAAGATCCATCACGACATTCCAATTCTCAAATAAACCCATCTATTGGTTGGTCTTACAAAAATTATAACCACTTAGCAATTGACTTAGGTGCTTTCGCGTAATACAACAGGCCGACTTTTAAAGATTAGATAAAGGTGAATTATGAAAAGGACATTTCAGCCTAGTAATCTTGTGAGAAAAAGGCGCCACGGCTTCCGTTCAAGAATGGCAACTTCCAATGGGAGAAGGATTGTCAATAGGAGAAGAGCACAAGGACGGAAGAATCTTTCGGCTTAGCTTTGAACTAAGACTTAATCATCAAAAAGACTATTGTTTGAGGATTTTAGTAGGTTTATTTTGGGGATAACCCATTTTCCTTCGTTATGAAAGATTCAGAATGGAAAAACTGTGAATACAGAGTATCTTTTGTTAGAAAAAATGACTAAACATGCAGACTATTTAGAAATGCGGAACGGACATAGAATTCCAACTCCAGGGTTTATTCTGCAAGGAAAACTACGAGCAATTGATAGCAGAATAAAACCCAATGTTGCTAGATATGGTCTTACCTGTTCCAAGAGAATTGGCAACGCCGTAAAGCGAAACCGTGCCAAACGCAGATTAAGGTCATTAGTAGCAAATGTCTTACCAGATTTTGGACTAAAAGGGTGGGATTATGTTTTGATCGGAAAAGTTAATTCAACAGAGGGTCTAGCATTCGATATCATGAAAGAGGACTTAACAAAAGCATTGCTCAAAATACACAATAAAGGTGGTAAAAGATTTGAAAAAGCTTAGGAAAATTTTTGTTCTGCCAATTTACTTGTATCAGGCTTGTATAAGCCCGCTTATGGGTAGGAATTGCAGATTTGAACCCACGTGTTCTCAATATTTCAAAGATGCCATAATGTTGCATGGTTTACTTTTTGGTTCTTATTTAGGAATCAAAAGAATCTTGCGATGTCATCCTTTTGGAAGTTTTGGTTATGATCCAGTGCCTGAGAAGAAGTTTAAAGATGATAGGGAAAGAACAAGAGATCCATAAAATATTCAAGAATTGTCCTGACAATCTAGAGTTTAAAAAACTGAGAAAACGGATTATTCGTCTCACCAAAGAGACCATTCAGGATTATAAGATGATAGAAGACGGAGGAAAATGGCTTGTGTGTCTTTCCGGCGGCAAAGATAGTTTTACCCTTTTGGCCGCTCTAATAGAGCTAAAATGGCGAGGGCTTTTCCCCTTGGATTTTCTGGCATTCAACTTAGATCAAGGTCAACCAAATTTTCCCAAAACTATATTGCCGCAATTCTTAGAAAGTATGGATATTCCTTTCCGGGTGGAATACCAAGATACCTACTCTGTAGTTAAGTCTAAAATTCCAACTCACAAAACTTACTGTTCTTTGTGTTCCCGATTAAGAAGGGGCCATCTTTATCGAATAGCTAGGCAGGAAGGCTGTACTGCTATTGTTTTAGGTCACCATCAAGATGATATTTTGGAAACCTTCTTCATGAATCTTTTTCATGGTGGAAAACTCTCTTCCATGCCTCCCAAGTTATTAAATGATGAGGGAGACTTATTTGTATTAAGACCTTTGGCAAAGGTCTCAGAGAGGGATTGTGCAAGGTTTTCAGATTGTTTACAATTTCCCATAATACCGTGCGATCTTTGCGGTAGTCAGGAGGGGCTAGAAAGACAAAAAATTAAAACTATGTTGGAGCAGTGGGAGAAAGATTTTCCAGGTAGAAAGCAAATCATGTATAAGGCGTTATCAAACAGTAAACCAAGTCACCTTTTAGATAAATCGCTCTTCGATTTTACAAATCTTGTCAGAAACTAGTTGTAAAATCCAATTAAAGCTTTATGCCGTAGTTAACTATAAAAAAGAGAGCTGAAGAAAATTCATGGATGAACAAACTAAAAATCTTATACTGGCAACGGGGCTGAGTTTTCTTGTCTTACTTGCTTGGATGTTTTTCTTTCCACCAGAACCAATACCAGAAAATTTCGATTCCGTGACCACAGGTAATAACCAAAAGTCCATCAGTGATAATACAAAGCTCTCCGACCAAGAGATTCAGAATTACAGTGAAAATATTCCAGAAGATTCTGTTGATCAATTCGCACCTAGGGTGGAAATATTGACAAAAAACTTGAAAGGCTCCATTTGGCTTAAAGGAGGACGGATAGACGATCTTAGTTTGGTAAATTATAGGGATACGCTTGATAGCAGTTCAAACAATGTTTCTTTATTAGCTCCTAGTGGTAGTGACGAACCTTATTATGCTTTCCATGGATGGGCAGCGATGGAGGGATTGGACAAAAAAGATACTCCGGATTCAAATACTGTCTGGAAACTAAAATCAGGGAATGTTTTGACCGAGTATAGCCCTATAATACTGCAGTGGAAAAACAAGCTTGGAATTATTTTTGAGAAGAAAATTTCAATAGATGAAAACTACATGTTTGAAGTCACCCAATCTGTAGTTAATGGCAGTAACTCAGCTGTAAAACTTTATCCTTATGGAAATCTTACCCGAAATGGACAGCCTGATACTATTGGTTTCTACATCCTCCACGAAGGTGTCGTTGGCATGCAGGATGGAGAACTTATCGAAACTAATTATGATGACATAATTGATCTTCCTAAAGAGAAACGTACGAGGGAAATTCAAGAAAATGGCTGGATTGGCTTCACAGACAAGTATTGGATGTCAACATTATTACCCAAATCTGGCCAAACATTTAAAATGGATCAAAGATACTTTCCCTCCACCGAGAATTTTGAAGTTTGGATGCGTTTGCCTCCTGTGACAATTGGTTTAAATGAAAGTCGGTCGGTTATCACAAACCTTTTTATTGGAGCGAAGGAAGTCAATACTATTAAATCATATCAAAAATCTATGAATATAGAGAACTTTGTAGACTCAGTTGACTGGGGATGGTTCTTTTACCTTACCAAACCAATATTCTTTTTGTTGGATTGGTTCAATGGATTTACGCATAACATGGGTTGGTCTATAATCCTATTAACATTTTTCATTAAAACCCTTTTGTTTCCGCTCTCGTATAAGTCCTTCGTCTCCATGTCTAGGATGAAAAAACTACAACCTGAGATGGAAAAAATAAAACAAAACGCAGGGGACGACAGAGCAAAATTACAACAAGAATTAATGGCCCTATATAAAAAAGAAAAGGTAAACCCTGTCGCCGGATGCCTGCCCATACTTTTACAGATCCCAGTTTTCTTCTCCCTCTATAAAGTTCTTTTTGTCACTATAGAAATGCACCACGCACCCTTCATTGGATGGATAAAAGATTTATCAGCCCCAGACCCAACTTCTTTTCTCAACCTATTTGGATTACTGCCATTTTCACCACCTGACCCCACAAGTATCTTGTCAATATTTTCAATAGGGGTTTATCCTATTTTGATGGGCATTACGATGTGGCTACAGCAAAAGCTCAATCCTGCACCCACAGATAAAACACAAGCTATGATTTTTGCTTGGATGCCCTGGGTCTTCATGTTTATGTTAGGCCAATTCTCGGCTGGTCTTGTTATATATTGGGTGGCAAACAATATAATTCAGTTTGGACAGCAATACATAATAATGTATTCTCAAGGAGTGAAGCCTGATATTTTTGGAAATATTATGCAAACTTTCAAGCGATCAGATTAAGTTGACTGGGGAGAAACAATATGCCTCGTTTTACCTCGCTAATGATGTAAATCGAGACGATATTAAAGCTGGTCAAAAGCTTTTTTCCAAGCAGATAAAATTTATCAAAGGTGTAACCTCTACGACTTACATGCCTTCGGAAGGCTATAATGAAGTCTGTTTCTCGGGTCGATCAAATGTAGGGAAATCTAGTCTCATAAATAATTTAACTAGCAGAAATTCAATCGCAAGGACATCTAAAACGCCCGGCAGAACTCGCGAAATAAATTTTTTTCTGCTTGACCAAAATAAATTCCTGGTTGATTTACCAGGTTATGGTTTTGCAAAAGTCCCTTTAAAAGAAAGAGAAAAATGGGAACGACTGGTCAGAGATTATTTCTTTCAAAGCCAGAATTTGCGCAGAGTTTTTCTCCTAATTGATAGTAGACATGGGATCAAATCAAATGATATCAAATTGATGGAGATACTAGGGGAGGCTGGTGTAACTTTTCAGATTGTATTCACAAAATTTGATAAAGTGAAAGAGGCATGCTTTAATGAAATGTTCAGAGTAAGTATTGGAAAATTGGCTAGCCATGCTAATGCATATCCAGAAGTGTTAGTTACTTCTTCGAAAAAAAAACATGGTATAGCAATACTCAGGGCCACTATTAGTAAATTGTTTTCATCTTAGTCAAGTTTAAGCCGAGTGAGAAGGAAAAAGTATGGATGAAAAAATGGGAAAAAACATTGATTGGGTGACCACCGCTAAAACTCTCTCCGAAGCATTACCATATCTTAAGAGGTATGAATCGGCCACCATTGTGATTAAATTGGGTGGGGCAGCGATGGCTAATGCTGAAAGCCTTTCTGCCTTTGCCAGGGACATTGTTTTAATGAAACAATGTAAAGTGAACCCTATAATTGTTCATGGTGGCGGTCCAATGATTAATGATGCCTTAGATAAATGGAAAATAGATTTTGATTTCATTGAAGGGAAAAGGGTCACAGATGATAAAGCCATTAAGGTAGTAGAAATGGTGCTATCTGGGGACGTCAATAGAACAATTGTTTCAGCTCTCAATTGCCAAGGTGGAAAGGGAATTGGACTTTCAGGGAAAGATGCTTCATTATTAATATGTAAAAAAGAAAACCCAAAATTAGGGTTTGTAGGCAAACCCATAAAAACAAACATTGGAATCCTATCCAATCTAGTCAAAAATGACTTCATCCCAGTAATTGCACCGATTGGAACGGATGAATCAGGACAAACTTTTAACATTAATGCTGACACTATGGCAGGGGTAATTTCTTCATCAATGAGTGCCGACAGGCTATTACTTTTGACTGATGTAAAAGGTGTTCAAGATTCTAGAGGAAAACTAGTTAAAGAAGCGGGACCAAGGGAAATAAAAAAATTGCTTGAACATAAAACGATATCAGGAGGTATGATACCGAAAGTAAATACTGCACTAGACGCGATTGAGAAAGGAGTTAGAGCCGTCGTGATACTTGATGGTAGAGTTCAAAATGCTTGTTTACTAGAGCTCTTTACCGAGCATGGTGTTGGAACTTTAATCAGGAATCAATGAATTAATGGCCTAAAATTTGGCTTAAGAATAATTTCGTCCGATCCGATTTGGGATCCTTAAAAAAGCTTTCTGGTTCATTTTGTTCGACTATTTGACCATCATCCATGAAAATTACCCTATCTGCTACTTGCCTGGCAAAACCCATTTCGTGGGTAACACAAATCATGGTCATACCTTCTTCCGCAAGTTGAATCATCGTATCCAAAACCTCCTTGATCATTTCTGGATCAAGCGCTGATGTTACTTCGTCAAATAACATTATTCTAGGTTTCATACATAAAGAGCGCGCTATTGCTACCCTTTGTTGTTGTCCTCCAGACAACTGTCCAGGAAACTTATGAGCTTGTTCCGGTATTTTTACTTTTTCTAACATTTCCATTGCTATTTTTTCTGCCTCCAATTTTGGTGTCTCTCTTACCCAAATTGGCGCTAAAGTACAATTCTCCAAAGTGGTTAAGTGTGGAAATAAATTAAAGTGTTGAAACACCATTCCCACCTCTGAACGAATTTTGTCAATATTCTTTAGATCCGTAGTTAACTCGGTACCATCAACAATAATTTTTCCTTTTTGGTGTTCCTCTAATCTATTAATACATCGAATTAATGTAGACTTTCCAGAACCAGAGGGTCCACAGACAACTATTCTTTCACCTCTTCGAACTTCCAAATTGATATCTCGCAAAACATGAAAATTTCCAAACCATTTGTTCATATCCGAA
>CACIIZ010000070.1 GCA_902586855.1 uncultured Alphaproteobacteria bacterium
TCTTTAATTTTAGTGAATCGTTAAAAATTCTACTATTAGAATTATAAATTGTTGTGAGGCTGAGGATGAGCCAAGTTGGTTTTTGAATATGTATTTTGCAAATTGATATTGCTTTGCAATGATTTCCTCTCAACCATCAAAGGTTTTTCATTATTTTTTCAAATATTGTGAAGCAATTTGAGTATTACAGCCTATTCAAACAGCTATTTTCAAATAAACAATATTAGCAAACAATGCTCCTTAGTCGTGGGAGGTCGAAATAAACTTAATATTTCGACCTCATAATTTTCACTTTCCAATATTTAAAAGCGACTTTAATCACTTCTTAAACGATTGTGTGGAGTAGTCCTCCAAAGGTAACTTGTCTATGGTTTTATACTTTTTTACATAGTCTACAAAGCTTTGAGCATAATCGAGATAGGTATCGACTATTCGCCCAGATTTCGAAACCACGCCAAATGTTTTGTAGCCATCTTTTCCTGCAGCAATGTAATTATTGGTTGCAACTCGGTAGGTTCTGCTTAAGTCAATATCAACCCAAGTGGTATCGTTTGGTCCTTTAAATTGAATGTTGGAAAAGCGTGATCCAAATGCTTCTTTAGAGTCTATGTCCCATCGTAATCCTGCTGCATAGGGGTATGCACCCGTTGATCCGTCTGGTTGAAGTGCCAAATCAAGGGCTTCTTCCAAAACTAAAGAGATTTCTCTTCCCGTCATTTCTAACTCAACGATGGTATTTGCAAAAGGAAGAAGCTTATAAGCCGTACCTATGCTAAAATCCCCTTTAGCCACATCAATTCTTACCCCACCACCATTCTGAATAGCTATTTCAGAGGTTTTTGTCATTTCTCTGAAGGCATGAGCAACCAAATTTGATATGTCAGAGCCATTCTCAGCAGTTTGAGAAACATCACACAACTTGGATCTTCCTTGGCCCGGTATGCGTTCAAAACAAAGGTTAGTTAAGACTTCCCCAACTTTTTGAGCTTTTAGGTCATCAACTTTAGCGGAAAAAGTCTCTAACAACTTTTGCGTATTAGGATCAGCCTCCACTATATTTAGAGATTTATTCTTTTTGACAAACTCTATTGCTTCTTTTCTAGCTTGACCCTCTATTTCTACCCTCTTTCCTTCTGAGTTTTTCCTCTTGAAGCTATCCGCTAGCATCATATGTGGAATTCCATCGCATTCCTGAACATTCCCTTCGCCATCAAACTTAACATTTAACTCTCCAACTATCTGGCTATACTGCCATGCTTGTACAACACACACCGTATTGCCATCATTATTTTGTACAATTGTGGGATAGGGGCCTTGCGAGTTGAGGCCAACTTCAGAAAAATCACCTAGAAGAGAATGTGAGTCACCGCCAACGATGATATCCACTCCCCGGAGGTTCTTCGCTAGATTAATATCGTTTTGATATTGGAAATGCGTCAAAAGTACTATGTGATTGACACCTTCAGATTTAAGCTGATCTATATATTTCTGTGCAGTTTCTTTTTCGTCAAAGAATTTGGTGGTTTCATCAGGACTAGAAGAACGGATTGTTTTAGCAACAACGTCGATACCAATTATCCCAATTCTCATGTCCCCTTTTTCAATTACTATAAAAGGTTGTAAATAATCAGTTGATGAATTTTTGGCCAGTGCCGAGACCCCCACTTCGGGCGATATATTTGCAGCTAGCGCAGGGGTGTCACAATCACCTTCGTTTAAAAAATCCAGAAACCGAGCTAAACCACTGTCCCCCTCGTCAAACTCATGATTACCTACTGCGAAAGCATCAAAACAGACCTGGTTCATTAAAGCAGCATCGGCTTCGCCTTTGAATAGAGTATAATATAAATCGCCTGTAATAGCGTCCCCTGCATGGAGCTTTAAAACATTCTCCCTCCCCTCAGATATTTTATTGAAGGTGCTTACGATTGCTGGGAAACCACCAGATCTCACCCGGGTCTTTTCGCCATTTATTTTCAATGACATTCTTCCATCTGCTCTTAAATGCGAGTGATGGTCATTCATATGTAAAATGGTAAGTTGATTGGCTTGTGCCGAATCTATAAGTATAAAGGCGCCTAATAGGTACGTAATGGCTTTTAGATATCTCATATTACTTCTCCCTTCCTTTGAAATTTATCATTTTTTGAGCACTTAAGATTTGCTTCTGAATAAGCAACCATAATATTGTGAAGAAAATATTGATCTAGATCAATACCCAGGCCTGCCAATATTAGAATTATTCTGTAATTACTACACAACGGATAGGAAAGTGAGGGTGAAATGATGGAGCGAATCGCAACTTTCACCGCGGATATGGATAAATATCCAGAAATTAGGATCGTAATGGGAGAGTAGGATGCACCTACCTAGAAAAACGACTCTCATAATCCAAAAAAAAGCTCTCAGTCCCCCTTCTCATTTTTGAAGGTTCTCTAAAATCAAATTCCTGTGCGGCATGTACTGTCCGCCGTTAGTTAGTATGGGAAATGTTAAGTACCCGTAAACATGTCTAAAAAGTCTCTGATTTTATTTTCAACGCTTCATCAAAGTGATTTATAATCCGCTCATAACAGCAAAATTTTCACCTGTTTCTTCCCTAAGCATTTTTAGACCTCTATCGTCACGACTACTATTTCGTGCTTTCAGGTCTTTATCGTAAGCCTCCTTGGAGGAACAAATTAATGCTGATCCATGTGTGACTTCATCAATTTCAAACCAGATCACATCAATCACATCATGACTTCCAGTTCTATCTTTCAACATTGACAATTGTTTGCGCATATTTTCTTCCTCTATTGGCTTATCGTGTCGCCATGTTGTGGTTACCATGTACATATATATTATCCTTTTTCTATTTTGAAAAAAAGCCGAGAGAAAGGGAAGTTTTTTCTAGAAACGCAACAATGTCTTGAGAGATTTCAATATTCCTGGATACTTCCCATGCCATTGCTTTGTGAAAATCTTTTCTACTTAACAAGCTGATAGGTTTTCTCAAATTTGAGGTAAAGAGGCAAGCTGATCATCCAGTTTGTGGTTTGAAACAAGGGAGTAATAATGGCCACATTATTTTGAAGATTAGCAACTAACAGCTATAAAAAGTATAAAAAGTGGTATATGATTGATCATTAACTGGAAAATACTTGCCAGTTCTCTAGCGTAAAGATGTAATATTGGCTAATAAAGATCAATCCTCTGTCCAAAAACTGCGTTTTTTGGCAATTCTTCTAATGCTTCTCAGTTCAATAATCATTAGTTTCAATGGGCTGGTTATTAGAAGTATAGAATTTGCTGACAATTGGACGGTGATTTTTTATCGGGCACTCTCTTTTTCTATCGCTGTATTCTTATATTTGGTTTTCATGTATGGAAAGAACGTCTTCCGTCAAATCCAACAAATAGGGCTATCCGGCTATTGTGCTGGTTCATTATTAGGTGCCTCCAATATATGCTTTATTTTTTCAATAACCACTACCACAGTGGCCAATACTGTTTTTACTATAAGCTTGATCCCTTTTATGACTGCGATTTTAGCATTTTTTATTTTGCATGAAAAAGTGCTCCCGATAACTTTGTATACTATGCTTGTTGCACTTTTTGGTGTCGTGATAATGTTCTATGGAGCTTTTCAAATTGGGGAGATTCGAGGCAACATTTTGGCGCTTATTACAGCCATTTGTTTTTCTTCTTTTACAGTTTTTTTAAGATGGAATAAGACTATAGATATGCTTCCGTGCTTATTGTTTTCCGGTCTGGTTGCAATGGTGGCTTCATTCCTTCTTAAGACGGGACCAATATATGTTTCACTGCATGACCTTTTACTCTGCTTTTTATTAGGTGGTCTGATGTCAGGTCTTGTAAATTGTTGTTTTATTTTTTCCGCAAGACATCTCTTTAGCACTGAGGTAACATTATTCTTTTTTATAGAAATTGCACTTAGCCCTATTTGGGTTTGGCTTTTCCTGCAGGAATTGATATCTAGAAATACACTTATTGGTGGGAGTATAATCTTAATATCTCTTTTGATCAGGTCAATTTATCTTATCTTTATTCCAGATCGGTCAGTATAAGACCTTAGCCACCCCAGAAAACATGCCAATTGAAGAAAATGAATCCCTAAACTATTTGTCTAGAGTAAATATCCGTGTGACAGCTTTCCAGCTAATGTATTTTATGCTATTTCTCTATAAATTATGGGAAAGTAATTATGAATCTTGAGGTGCGTGCTGGATCTATAGTGGATGCCAAAAAATGTGCTGAAATTGTAAGCGATTGGATAACAAAAACAGAATGGATGCCACGCTTATTTAGTCAATCAGAGCTTGTCACAATCATTGAAGAGGCAATTCCTGAAAGAGAATTTTGGGTGTTAGGCCATCCTATTGTAGGTTACCTTTCATTTCAGGTAGAGTTATCACAAGTTGTAGCACTATATACTGCAATACCTGGAAATGGCGTGGGTAAAGTTCTTTTAAATAAAATCAAACAAAGATATAATTATATTCAGCTCTGGTCGCACTCGGCAAATAAGAGTGCCCACAGGTTCTACCGTCGCGAAGGGTTCAATCATGTTAAATCAATGGAAAATGGAGCAGATGGGATTCCTGAGACACAATTTGAGTGGGGGCGAAAGACTATACGGTAAATATAGTTGCTCATTGAATTTGTTCTTTAGACCTAACTGTCAGAACAGAGAATAGGTCTGTCCTTGGAACTACGCTAATTGATTAATAATAGTAGGATGGAAAAAATCCATTTGTACCCCATATCTAATAAATAACAGCGATAAAATAGTCCCATGAGCCGTTGTAGCCTCTCAGTATCGAGAAGTACCACTCGTTTGGGTTTTTATCGCGTTAAGTATTAAAAAAGAGAGAGTATCATGACAGGGGAACCTGAAAATATTGCGGTAATTGGTTCATCGGGTGCAATTGGAGCTGCTTTTACTAGACTCTTGGCTAATAAATATCCTCACGCTAGCTTGAGTTCATTTTCCCGAAATACTGGACATTATATCGATTATGATAGCAAAGACTCAATTGCTGAAGCTGCTAATTTTGCATCAAAGAAGAAGCCTCTAGATTTAGTCATCGTTGCCAATGGACTGCTACATGACGGTGGAATCATGCCTGAAAAATCACTGCATGAGTTAACTGCAGAGAAGTTTAATCGTGTATTTGCAGCCAATACGATTGTACCAGCTCTGATAGCAAAATACTTTCTGCCAAAACTAAATAAGTTGAGTTCATCGAGATTCGCAGTCCTCTCGGCGCGAGTTGGAAGCATTTCGGATAATCGTCTTGGTGGTTGGTATGCTTATAGAGCCTCAAAAGCAGCACTTAACATGATCATCAAGAATGCTGCCATTGAAATCGGCAGACGTAACAAATATGCGATTGTAGTAGGCCTACATCCAGGTACCGTAGATAGTTATTTATCAAAACCGTTTCAAAGTAATGTGCCTAGTGAGAAGCTATTTAGACCAGAGTTCGCTGCTCAAGCTCTTTTAAATGTTTTAGAAGGCCTAAAGGTAAATCAAAGTGGGAGATGTTTTGCTTGGAATGGTCAGGAAATCCCACCATGAGGAAGCAGCTTGTTCATTTCAGTGACAGCGTTGAAAGATCTTGGTATAGAAAACCTTCTTTAACATTAGTTTAGGAGTTATCGAATTATCAAAGTCTGGAATAAACTCAATAGTTAACAAAATAATGTCAAAGAGGATCAATTGCAATGACGGAAAAAATTTCCATACATTGGTTTCGTCAAGACCTTAGATTATCAGATAATCCAGCATTGACAAAAGCAGGCGAATGTGGGCCAGTTTTGCCGATTTACATACTGGATAGTGAAAGTATGGGAGAATATGCCCTAGGTGGAGCTAGTCGTTGGTGGTTGCATCATTCTCTAAGTGCATTAAAAAAGTCTCTAAATGGAAAACTTTCTTTTTATAAAGGCAAACCACAGGATATTCTAGATAATCTTTTAACGCGCTTTGATGTACAATCAGTTCATTGGAACCGCTGTTATGAGGCTTGGCGTATTCGGATTGACTCTCAAATTAAAGCTTGGCTTAAACTTAAAGGAGTATTGGTGAAGACCCATAACGGATCCTTACTTTGGGAACCGTGGGAAGTTAAGAAGGATGACGGTACGCCTTACAAAGTATTCACACCATTCTATCG
>CACIIZ010000071.1 GCA_902586855.1 uncultured Alphaproteobacteria bacterium
GATGCATCATTAATAGTAACATCAATGGTTTCGTGACCTTTAAATCCAACCTGGAAAAGCTTTCCGGAATAAGTGCCATCGATCAGATTTAGATTATTCCATCTAGTTTGGTCTGAAATTCTATTAATTTCTGCTTTTAATGCTGTAGCCTCAGCATTTAAAAATGTTCTATTATTAGTATCTAGCGTATCACTCGAGGCTTGCACGGCAAGTTCTCGAAGTCTTTGAAGTATATTACTCACCTCAATTTGCGCGCCATCGGCCGTATCGATCAAGTTTTGACCGTCCTTAGCATGACGAACTGCCATAGTTAAACCCCTTATCTGAGATTCCATTCTATTGGCAACGGCCATACCAGCAGCATCATCTGCCGCTTTATTAATTCTTGAGCCGGATGATAGTTTAGCAATTGAACTTTCAAGTTCACGCTGAACACGATCCATATTAGATTTAGCAACAATTGCTGGAACGTTAGTATTAATTACGGTAGTCATAGGTTAAATCTCCTGCCTGTGTGTAAAAAGGTATGTAAAAAGTCTTAGTGTGTGTATCAGCAGGAACGACTTAATTAGCAAATGTTTAGCTTTTAAAACCCTTTTTTTAAAAAAAAATTACCTATCAAAAAAAAATAAAAAAATCGCTAAAATTTTTTTATTTGCGTCGTTATTTCCGCCTAGGAATAAAGAAAAATAATTCCTGAAACATTTAAGGATTTTCCATCACACGGTTAGCCATATACTATAAAGTTCTTCTGTTTTTCTCACTAAAACCTTATACATCCTGATCTCTCGACCGATGACTTAAACATTCTTGGCACGTAAAATGCAGTGATTTTACAAATCCGGGAGCACAAATATGTTAGAGATATACAAAAATTCAACCCTAGTAGACGAATATCAAGATCTTTATAAGAATAAACAGTACGAAGAAATCATTGAAAAATTTCAGACCGAAAAAGATGAAGAAAACCTCCGACCACCAATTCTTATTATCATTGGAGCCACCTATCAGAGACTTAATAAACCTTCTTTAGCAAAAAAATACTATATTGAATGCTCTCAACTAGATCCTACCCTTGGTGAGGCTTACTATAATCTCGCCAATATCGAATATTCAGAAGGCTTATATCAAAAAGCATTTGATAATTATAATAAATCAATGACTTGCGATCTCAATAGTCCGCTTATACTAGTACAAATGGGCAGATGCCTTGTAGGCTTAGGTCATTCAGATGATGCCAGAGTACTATATGACAATGCATTGGAAATTGATACCAACTGTGAGCAAGCTTACATCGAAATTGCCGAACTAAAGGTTGCTGAAGATGATCCAGACGGCGCCATTGAATATTTTTATAAGGCCTTAGATATAAATCCTAACTCTTCGATCTGCCTTTTTAGGCTCTCAAGGTATTTCAACAAATTAAACAAGCCTAAAATGGCCTTAAACTTCTCACAGAAGGCTATTAATCTCGGGATAGCTGACCTGGAAACACATATAGAGCAAGCAAGAACTCTTAAACAAATAGGTTTTCATGAAGAGGCTATTTTCTCACTGAAAAATGTTTTGGAAATGGACAATCAAAACTCTGAAGCTTACTTTATGATAGGAAGTAATCTAGGCTCACTTGGTTTACATGATGAGGCTATTGAGAGGTTTTGCGATGCAATATATCATGAACCAGAGGTTCCCAAGTACTATCAAAACTTAGGAACAGCCCTGTCAGCAAACGAGCGCTTCAAAGATTCTGAAGAATGCTTACTAAAAGCGGTGGAGCTATCAGAAAGTTCAGCAGCCGCGCATTGCGAATTAGGTGACTTATATAAGAAAATGGGTGATTTTGAGAAGTCCATGGAACAATATGGTATTGCCTCTAACCTTGATAGAGATTTTATCGCACCTATAATTGGAAAATTAAGCTTGTCTGGAATGTTTCCTGAAAAATCCAGCGATCATACTTTGGATCCAAATATTCTTTTTAAAGAAATTTCTCTCCATTTAAAAGGGCATAACTCCCAATTATCTAATGACCCTTCTTATTCTTCTGACCAAAAAAGTATAGCACTTATTTCTTTTAGCAACTCCCAACCTTCGCTTTTTGTTCAAGCATTGTTGAATGGGCATCCGGAAGTTTCTACAATTCCTGGATATTACCTACGAACTTGGTTTGAAAAGCAGTCATGGCAGATTTTCTCTCCAGAAGACACTAGAACAAATTGGAGAGAAATTCTGGTCACTGACATATGCAGACACTTCGAACCAATGTTTGATGCTTCAAGTAAAAAATCAATTTTGGGTTTAAGCGTATACGGAAATTCAAGTTCCTCAGAAATGGGACTTGATAAATTAGGTAAGGATAAATCCAAATCTTTTTCCATAAACATAAATCTATTTAAAGAAAAGCTCTTGGATCTTCTTACACCAGTATTTGAGATTGATCAAAAAACCTGTTTTGAGTTTATACATGAAGCCTTCGATTATGCTCAGGAGAAAGAAACAAGCGTCGACTTCGCTAGCAAGAAAATTTTGTACAACTTAGACAAACCTGATCTTTATGCTTACCTTAACTTCTTAAGCTACTACCCTGAATCAAAAATTTTACATCTAATTCAAGAACCTATTTCGATGATTGAAGACATGGTTCAGAGAAGCTTTACTATCTTAGACGGCAATGATCCTAAAAAAGATACCTTCATACTTTCGACCGTCAATAGGAAAATAATCGAAACACTTCTTACGATTAATAATCCTCTGAACAGAGTTTGCGGTGTTGGTGGGGTTAAACTAGAGGATTTGATTGCCAACCCTGTTTCCACAATCAATTCAATAGTAAAGTGGCTTGAAATAGAAGAAAGTCCCGAATTACTAAACCCAACATTTGGTGGTCACGAATTTCTAGGTAATTTCAAGGATGACACACTTGCAAATCAATTATCAGTCATCCCTAAAGAAAAAAAGAATACAAAATCACTTGGAACAAAAGATAAAATAATTCTTTCAACTTTATTCAGTCCATTATTGAATCTCTTTAAATACAATGAAATTAGTAAAGAACAGCTAGAGAAAAATCTTACCAAGATCCGACCATGGCTGGACAAACCTCTCCAATTCGAAAAACAGTTTTACGAAAAGATTGGAAACAAAAAAATTGCTTTGGAAGACACCGACTCTTATAAGATGTTACATAAACATCTTGTAAAGACATGGGAACTTCTTAATGACCACAAAACCAGTCAAAATCTTGTTCAGCCTATTCTCGAGTGAGTACAAATTTTCAAGACCAATTGATGCATATTGAAAATCTTAAAATACGGTTATTTCTGAGAGTGAAAAATGCTTGAGAAAATTTCCAGTGCTGATCTAAAACAAAACATTGATCGGCTTTGTGATTTTCTACAGAAAGGAAAAATAAAAAAAGTTCTGCAGGAAGTAACACCATTACTTGAGAAGTTTCCTACCTCAATAGCATTGTACAATGTAAAAGGACTTTCTTATTCTCACCTAAAAAGGTTTGATGAAGCGATCAAATGTTACAAGAAAGCCATCCGACTTAATCCAGATACCCCTACCACTTATTTTAACTTGGGGAGAGCATTGGAAGAAAGTGGTAGATTAGATGAAGCATTATTCAACTATAAGAAGGCTGTGACTAAGAACCCTCATTATCTTGATGCCATATTCCACATTGGTGCCTTGTTTCAGAAAATGAGTATTATTCCCCCTGCTATAAATTATTTCAGGAAACTCTTAAGATTAGACCCAAATCATGCCCTTGCGCTTATGCATCTGGGAAAACTGCAAGTAAAAGTAGGAAAACTAAAGTCAGCATCAATTAATTTCCGCAAGGTCTGTGAAAATGAAAGTGACTTTAACCTCTCTAAACTTCATTTAGGAGCCACCTTGTGCGCTCAGGGGAATTTTGATGAGGGTCTTGGTACACTCAAGAGAGGACTAGAACTGGACATAAATTGTATTAAAGCGCACAGCGCAAACCTTTTTCATAGTAATTATTCTCCAGATTATTCTGCTGAAGAGATCTATAGCTATTATAAGAAATTTGATGGAATATTCTCCAAAAAGTTCAAAGATGTACGGCTACCCTGCAAAAAACCAAATGGTAAAAGAAAGGTAAAAATTGGCTATGTGTCTGGGGACTTATTTTGTAGTTCTCTTGCCCGTTTTATAGAACCAGTTTTTGCTAATCATGACCGCACCAAATTCGAGGTCTATGCATTCTCCCGATTGATAAAGGAAGACTATGTAACCTCTAGTATTAAAAGTCATTGCGATGGTTGGATTAACACTATTAATCTTTCTGCTACAGGGTTAGCTCAAAAAATTCATGACCTTGGCATTGATATCTTAGTTGATTTAGCTGGACATACTGGAGCTGGAGATGTTGATCTAGAAATGTTCATGCATAAACCTGCTCCAGTATCTATCTCGTGGTGGGTAGGGTTTGGGTACACCTCAGGCTTATCTGCTATTGATTATTTTTTAGCTAATTCTATCCTGGTGCCAAAAGGTTCCGAACATCTGTTTGCTGAAAAAATCTGGAGAATGGACTACCCCTGCTCTACAGTCTATCGACCTGATCCCAATATGGGGCCAGTGAATAGGTTGCCCGCCTTGACGAATGGTTTCATAACATTTGGTAGCCTTACCCGTTCCATCAGGTTAAACGACCGAGTTATCGATACGTGGGCTAATCTCCTAAAAAGAGTTACGAATTCTAAAATAATTATTAATAGCGGTAGCTTCCAGCAAGAGGAAATGAAGGAGTTTTATATTGAAAAATTTAAAAGCAACGGTATATCAGAAAATCGCCTGGAAATTGGGTACGATAGTCCCCCCTGGGATACACTAAGAAAGATTGATATTGGATTAGATTGTTTTCCTCATAATTCTGGTACCACCCTTGTGGAACATCTATATATGGGGAATCCCTATATTACACTAGCAGATAGACCTAGCGTTGGCAGAATTGGAAGTCACTACCTAAATGGGGTGGGTCACAATGAGTGGATTGCATACTCCGAAGCAGAATATCTTGAGAAAGCAATGGCTCTGAGTTCCGATATCAAAAAACTTTCAAATATTAGAGCTCAGCTACGAAAGACTATGGAAAATTCACCTCTCCGAGATGAAAAAGCCTTCGTGAGAGCTTTGGAAGAAACCTACATACAGATGGGGAACAAATACTTAACCCATAAGGCATAATAGTTCGTAGCCTCATACCACGCAATCGCAAGATGACAATGGTATATCAAATGGTACATTAATTGCTTGATGGAGATATTAATATGTTAAAAAAGATGTCATATGCTCAACAATGCTCAAAACCACCCACCACCAGTCCAAGTAAATCAAGTAATTCGATGCTATAATCAAGGGAAATTTGAGCACGCCTTAGCCCAAGGGAATGACATACTTAAGAGTTACCCTCTTTATCACCCTATCCACAACATCTTAGGTGCAGTCAATTCGATACTAGGGAACAAGAAACAAGCCATCAATCACTTTCGAGAGGCTATCAAGATACAACCTAACCATTCTCATGCCTATAATAACCTAGGTGTCGTATTAAAAAGCCTAGGTGACTATAATGAGGCGCAGCAGATGGCTGAAAAAGCTATCAAGATTAATCCAAATTATGCTGATGCTTATAAAAACCTTGGTGACATCTTAAAAGAAAAAAACTTAAATGAATTTGCAGAAAAAAATTACAAAATCGCCAAAGCAATTGAGGGTATGAATTTCTAATTTGAAAATTTGGAGACATATCCGATGACTACCGTAATTAACACTAACGTACCTGCAATTGTTGCTAAATCTAATATGGATCGTATTCAGCGTGAACTTGAAGGTTCAATTGCTAAGCTATCATCCGGCTCAAGAATTAATAAAGCGGCAGATGATGCTGCTGGTATGGCCGTTGCCAATAGAATGGAATCTCAGATAAGGGGTTTAACTATGGCAGTTCGTCATGCTAAGGACGGTCAAAACTTGATCGATACGGCCGATGGCGCGCAAATTGAGGTGAGTAATATACTTCAAAGACTTCGAGAACTTGCCGTGCAAGCCTCGAGTGATACGCTAGATACTAATAATAG
>CACIIZ010000072.1 GCA_902586855.1 uncultured Alphaproteobacteria bacterium
ATCTCAAAATAATCATGTTCAAATTATTTTATTTCTATTCCTAGAGACTTCAAATTTTTATATTTTTTGAAAGACATTTTATATTGAGCTGTTGGATGTTTCAAAAATTCTTTTTTCAAACGTGAGGATCTTACCGGTGAAGTGTAAAGATTTTTTGTCTTTATGACTACAGAGCCACCTCTATAAGTTCCAGTCCTAGACATGATATGCCTCATCATAATAAATATTCATTATTTCACCTCAAAAAGTGTAACAGGTCTTTCTTCTAAATCATCCATTAAATCACTTTCAAATTTGATCAGCAAAAAGTCTTCCTTAATATCAAAGTCCGTACCATAATCTTTATGTCCAATGTACTGCCATGTACCACTGCTAAAGTAATCACCAATACCTCTACCTAAACACTTGGTAGTGATCGTCATTTTTACTTCATCCACTGTTGGATTGCAGACAAGTCTAGTTGTACTCATTCCAAGCATTTGTGAGGGATCTTCTTGGCCTTCTACATTGCCAACAATATAAAAAGGATAGGCAAAGGTTAAAGGAATTAAGCTACCGTCAGGTCTTGCTTTCATCCACACTGACCAATAGTTGTACATACCATAGACACAACCTAGGGAATAAAAGGTCGTGTTTCCAAATTTATATTGTTGATTTCGTATATTGAACCATTCACTGCCAAAGGTATTATAATCCCAAACACAATCTCCATCAGTTCCCCAACTACGCCTATCAATTGCTTTATAGAAAACTTTGGCTTCCTCTAGGATACTATAATACTTCTCTTCGGATATGTTCTCTGCGGAGGCAGCCAATATATTCAGTGGGTCAAAGAAATTAAAAACTATTAGAATTAGTAGCAACCTCATTATCGTTCTCCTATTATTAACTTTATGAAAAGTCTTCAATTGCTCCCAAAAATTTATTATTTTCAAATCTACCTTCTAATATTTCACCCGTTCTAAAAATTAATTCTCCTTTTCCATGATACTGGCCGTAGAGAAATTCACCCTCATATTCTTCATAAATGGTATCATCTTCCCACTCATCAAAATAAGTTATTTTACCAGAGCCATGGGGAACTAGTGTATGAACTGCATTTTTTTTCTGGTCGTTAAAATTTTTTCTTAATTTATCATTTTGAAACATAACTTTCGTATAAAGTAAGGTATCCCAAACATACTCTTGTGAAAGAGCTTCTCCTTCATAACGAACTTGTACAGCTGTATCATCCCACCTGATAAATTTACCTTTTTTATTATAAAATCCTTTTTCCACTTCTGGTTTAGATTTAAAAAAATTAAACATTTATATCTCCATTTTTATTTCCTACCTTATTCCTATTGAGAGCCCCCTCCGTTCCTTCCACCAAAAAATGATGAAGATCTTCCCCCAGGCATTTTTTTTCCTTGTTCCTGTTTTCTCCTAAGGTATGCGGGTTTTATAATTTCTTCAGAAAAATCATAACTCGCGGAAATTTCGTTGCTACTGTATGATAAACGATTTCTAAACTTGTCAGAAGAATAAGAAGCTTCTTTTGAAAATGCTTGTCTATCCCTTCTTTCTGAATACTTTTTTAAGTTACTTAGGGTCTCCTGTATCCAAGCATTTTCTCCTGCTTCATTTTTTGCCTTTAAAATTATATTATCTACACCCTCCCAGTCACCCTGCTGTGCGGCAACTCGAGCATGATCCTGTAAGGTAGCAGCTCGTATTTCGGCTATTCGTGACTTTATTTCTGAATTTTCAAGTACAGCCCCAAATGCATTTTCATCGACAGGTTTTAATCTAATCGTCTCAACCGGAGTTTTTACAAGCTTTCCTTCTAGATCCTTATAAGTGATATGACTTTTCAATAAGTCTACTTTTTCACATTTTTTCACGTTCTTTTCCAAAACAGATAATTTAAACAGAGCCCATGCCTCACCTTCATAAGCAAGATCCGGCAATTTCCATTTTGGATCTTGACCTGGATATCGGTTGAGCAATTCCAATTTAACAAAACCTGGGTATTTCACAAAAACTTCAACATTAGTTGCCATCGTGTTTACAAGTAACTCAAATTCCTCCCTAAATGGGTCTTCCAAATCCTGAGCCGTCTGGCCATAATATCCTTTGCCTAAACCAGAGTTAGCCATAGCTATCATTAATTCTTCGTTGAAGTGTCCTCCCAAACCATAAGTAGATGTAGTAACACCGGTTTCAGCCAATTTTGAACACTGTGGAACAATCTCTGGGATGCTAGATGGACCTTCATTCGCACCACCATCCGATAGTAACAATACTCTGTTTATGCTATTGACATTTTTATGCCTTGCCACCTGTTCAGCTCCAGTGAGCCATCCCTCATAAAGGGCCGTCATTCCTCCTGAATATATTCCAGATATGGACGAAATTATTTTTTCTTTATTTAATACCTTTGTCGACGGAACAATGGTTTCTACGATGCTGTCATAGGCGATCACGGAAACTCGGTCATCAGAATTTAAACTGTTAATTATCATTTTGGCACAATTTTTGGCCTCCTCTATTGGCGCACCCCCCATCGAACCAGAGCGATCAATGACTATTGAGAGGTTTAATTTCTTTCGGCTTATTGGAGTGCTTGGTAATTTTGGTGCTATCAACTTAGCTAGTATATGAAATTCATTATCGTGACCTTTCATTAAGGCTGATCTTTGTGGTGTAAGTGTAAATGTAGTCATTTATTATCTCCTTGAAATTTGTTTCAACTATTTCTTTTTCTTAAAAAAGTGATCAAAGCATCGGCGATAATCCTTGCCCTTTTCACTGCCTGCTGGTCATCTGAGACCTCTTCCAGTTTTTTCTCATCTATTAAGATTGATATGCCTGGAGTTACTTCAAGACGGATTACTTTATTCATCAGAATTTTTTTTGAGAATATCGCGCTTAACTGGCTAACTAAACCTTTATAGCCATTCTTAATATTTCCCCGAGCTCTGTAACCCATTTCTGAAGCAAATAGATCAGCTATTTCCGATTCAATTTCTTTAGTATTGAAATCCTCTATCTCACTTTGAGACTTTTCCCATGAATATTTTTCCTCAGACTTTTGTCTATTTGAAACCTTAGTATTTCTGCCAAAAAATTTTCTAAACATTCCTTTTCTTGGTTTATTCCAATTGCTTTCAAACTCCTCTGCCTGATCCAAAAACGATGGCTCAACCCTATTAGATAACTCATCATTTATCTTGTACGAATGTGATGCAGGGGACAAAGTTGGGTTCTTTCTTTTTACCCCATCTGATCTCCTGTATTCAGGAAAAGCTTCTAACTTCTGATCAGAGACCGTGTTCGACCAAGAAGGAGTATCATCTACACTAGATTCCCAACTGTTTGATATATCAATAGCAGGTTGGTTAAGTTTTTCATTGAAGGATTTGATCAACTTCATCGAGTCATTTTCCTCATTGTTTTCAGATATGAGGCTTTCTATTTCTTCGATAGAGGAATTCTTAAATTGACCTGCTATCATTTTTAAGGACCAACCGTCCTTTAAAAGTGATCTACAGGCTAGCATTTGAACAAATTGAATATACCCGAAAAGAACTTCTTTCCCTGATCTCTTTGGTTTAGCAAGTATTCCTCGGGCGACATAATCTCTTACTAGACGTACAGATAAGACCTGCTTTGCTTCATCTAAGGTGCTCTCTCTTACAAAGCTGTTACACTTCTCCACAAAAGATTCTGTGTTTCCTTCCCAACTTTTGTCCATAGTAGCCCTTTTATTTATTACATCATTTAATGTCATTAACATTATTTAATGTAATTATGTATTAAGAAAGAAAAGTCAAGGGTAGTCAAAAACTTTTCTAGAAAACTATTTAAAAATAACTGATAGGTTAGCCAAATTTGCTTTTCTAAATTGTATGAGAAACGAGGAATTCAAACCCCAACCAAAGGTTAAGAGAGAAAACCAGTACATACATTAAATTGTTATTGTTTATCCTTTGTGGACCGTCTTTTTGGTCACAATCATAGCGATCATGGTTTCACTCTATTTTAATGAAAAGTGAAACACTTTGAAACAAATGACACGAGTCATCTCGTCTAAGTCATTGAAATCATTACATAAACGCTCCCCTAGGGCGTACCAATTAAATCTTTTAAATCAATAACTTAGGTGGACTAAAGTCGCCCCTTTTGACAGATAATGCTATTTGCACCTGTTTCAAGAAATAAAATCCTCCATGACATTAGCAGATTCTTTCATAAAATTGGGAGAGTATTTCGCATACACTCTTTCTGTTACATTAACTGACTTATGCCCTAAGTAAACGGAAATTTCTTTCATGCTAACCCTACCAGATTTTACCTATTTTAGGTAAGTACCATGTAACATTTTTGTCAAAGTCAAAATTATCACTCATTTTTGTTTAACCAACATATTTATTCTTTTGTGACAACCCCAGCTGCTACCAATTCTTTGCGTCTTGGATACCACATGTCGTCACTATCTGCATTTAAGGTTTTAATGGCAAAATTGCCTTCGACCCCACGCTCAATTAAATATTTCAACTCTTTCAGAATTTGAGTTTGTGTATCTGCATAAACCCATTCAGTAAATTCAAATACATCTGTCCAACCTTTTTCATTTTTGTTTAATTCAAAATAGTCTTTCAAATTTTCTTTACTCCAACTACTCTTATGAAACCCAATCCATGAACCTCTCTGTAATGATCGATTTTCACCGCCAAGAAATAAGAAAACACAAGAACTTGAACACTCGCCATCTATGTGAGTATCTAATTCATAATCAATAATAACATCAGAAAAATAACTAGCTGCTTCTATCAATCCTCCTGAACTATTTAATTGTAATGTTCTTATCTCCTTATTTTCTCTCATCAAATTTTCAAATTCAGTAACATCTTCCCAGGTTATCTCTTGCTCAATTACATCCTTTGCTTTGTTTGTATCATAAATCAATCTATCACCATCAATAGAAAACTTTTCACTTGCTATCAATTTGGTGATTGTTAATACAAAAACACAAAGACACAGTATTATCTTTTTTGTTAAAAATATCATGATAAATCTCCAAAATCGGGTGAATATTTAGCATAGCCTTTTTATGTCACGTTAACTAACTTATGTCATAAGTAAACAGAAATTTCTTTCATTCTCATCCAATTGTCTTAACCCTTTTCTTTTAAGATTGTGGAAAGCTTAGCAATTTCTGCAGCTAGGTTTTCACTAGATGAAGGTTGCATTTTACCCATATTTAAATTTTGAGTATTTTGACTTATTTTACGGAGATGTCCCAATGCTCCAGATGCAGGACTTACTGGTATAATAAAACCTGTCAATAATTTTTCGAGAGAATTAATAATTAATCTCAAATTTTCGAGTTTTTTTGTTAAATTATTTTTTAGAATTAAGGAAAAAAATAAACCTGCTAGTGATGTAATAAAGGCAAGTTGTGCCCCTGCTAAAAGTTCAGACATCGCTCCTCGTGCAATTTGGATATCAGGACTAGCTAATCCGCTTGATGCACTTCCAACTCCAATCGATAATCCTAAGAAAGTTCCTATTATTCCTAGACTTGTTAATACACCAGGACCATATAATACTTGTTGTGGAATAATTTGACTTTTGATCTTCTCAAAATTTAAAAAAGATTCAAAATATTCCAAGTTGAGATAAATTTTGCTGCTGCTGCCACCAACTTCGTAGGTAAGATTATGTACTAAAAGATTCCAGCTGTTTATTAGTTTTTTATTTTCTATCTCCTTTAAAAAATTAATATCATCTTTTCTTTTTCTAAAGTTATTTTGGGCAAGAAATGCTTCTTCCTTAGTTATTATCTTAGTTACACCGGCTGTA
>CACIIZ010000073.1 GCA_902586855.1 uncultured Alphaproteobacteria bacterium
AATTTTTGTGAATGAACGTATTCCTGTCGTGATACATAGAAGAGAGAAACAACTGATGCTTTTAGATTTGGCCGGTAGGAGGATAGGAGAAGCTTTTTCTAGGAAAGAGCGTTCCGATCTTCCTCTTATAGTCGGTTTAGGCGCAAATGATCGAGTGGAAGAAGCTTTAAGACTATACAATTTGTCCCAGCCTATTTTGAATAGAATTAGAGGTTTTATCTTGGTCGGAGAGAGGCGTTGGGATATTGTTCTTGATCTTGATCAGAGAATAAAATTACCAGAAGAAGATCCTCAAACCGCTTTGCTAAATTTTCTTGCATCTGGTCAGGTCATGAAGATGTTAGAGGAGAACTTTTCTGTGATAGATTTGAGATCCAGAGATAGGCTGATACTTAGAAAAAGAGGCAGAGTACAAAGTGGAGAGAGTATATGATTTGTTTTTATTTTTCCGTCTAAAATGAGAACAGGTTTTCGGCGGCATAGGGACAGTAGAAAAAAACTCAGAGCAGCAATCAAACGAGGTACTCTGGGACTTTTAGATATTGGAACCTCTAAAATAGTCTGCCTAATACTGAAATTTGCTGAGGATAATCTCAAATCCCAGAGTTCAGAGTATTTGCAGGATACCAAGAGAATAGCATATAGGGTAGTTGGCGTAGCAACAAAGAAATCTAGAGGTGTCAAAGCTGGTGAGGTAGTAATAGCTGATGAAGTAGAAAAGTCTATTAGATCCGTTGTACAGCAGGCACAAAAAATGGCCTCCACAACAATTGATGATGTCATGATTTGCTTTTCTGGGGGCTCACCCATCTCAAAGAGCCTATTTGGAGAATTGCAATTACAGAATTCAATAGTCGAGGCAAGAGATATCGGCATGTTGCTTTCACAATATGATTTTGATTTTGCGGCTAATGATAGAGAGATATTACATGCCATGCCCGTAAATTTTTCTTTGGATGACAAAACTGGACTCACAGATCCATGTGGATTAGTAGGTCAAACTTTAGGAATAGACGTTAATCTAATGACCATTGATGCAAACGTTCTCGACAATATTACCGAATGCTTCAAGCGATGCCACTTGGGTCTAGCTGGAGCAGTTTTTGCACCGTACGTCTCTGCTAGATCAAGCCTGGTGGAAGATGAACTGAAGTTGGGTTCAGCATGTGTAGATATGGGATCAGGATCTACTGGAGTTTCAATTTTTCTAAATCATCAGATGGTTTATGGGTCGACCATCCAATTTGGAGGAGAGCATATAACGTCAGATATAATGCAGGCGTTCCAGATCTCGTTTGAAGAAGCTGAACGAATAAAAACGTTGCATGGTGGAGTTATTGTTACAAATCTTGATGATGGGGATCTCATTGAACTTTCAGAGGGCCATGCAGCCGGCGATATTAGGTATTATGAACGCCCATTCGTGAGCAGATCAGAGTTAATCTCAGTGATACGACCCAGAGTTGAAGAGATAATAGAAGAAGTTAGAAAGAAACTCGATAAGGGTGGTTTTGAACACCTCCCTGCTAAGAGGATAGTTTTTACTGGTGGAACTAGCCAATTACCAGGATTGTATGAATTAGCTGTTGATTATTTTGGTTCTAGAGTAAGGATTGGGCGTCCTATGAGGGTTCAAGGCTTACCTCAAGCTCTTCACGGATCTCAATTTGCAGCAATAATAGGTCTGGCCATTGAAGCTAGCTATCCACAAGATGAGGTTTGGGACTTTGATCTCCCAGTTAAAGCAGGTCCTACAGAACGTTTGAAGCTTGCAGTTAATTGGGTTAGGGAGAATTGGTGAAAATTGTTGGTTTGTGGGTGCTAAATTTGTAGTAGACATGTATAATAAATTTTTAGTGACCTAATTACGGTATTGGGCTATGATACCGAATCAAAAAAAAAGACTAAAAATATAAAATTAACAGGCAAAACGGGCAAAAATCATGACTTTTACTTTGAGGGTTCCTGATCAGCAGGATCTTAAGCCTCGCATCATAGTGTTTGGTGTCGGTGGGGCTGGCGGAAACGCAGTCGACAATATGATAATAAAAAATCTAGAGGGAGCTAATTTTGTTGTAGCTAATACAGATGCTCAAGCTCTTCAACAATCAAGTGCCCAGAAAAAAATACAGATGGGGGTGAAAATCACCGAAGGTCTGGGTGCTGGGGCAAAACCTGAAATTGGTACCTTAGCTGCAGAAGAGAGTTTGGAAGAGGTGATTGGTGCTCTGCGTGACAGTCATATGTGTTTTATTACGGCCGGTATGGGTGGAGGTACTGGAACAGGGGCTGCTCCCGTAATCGCACAGGCCGCTCGTGAATTAGGGGTTCTGACTGTTGGGGTGGTTACTAAACCTTTTCAATTTGAGGGACTTAAGCGCATGGAGCAGGCTCAAGCTGGGATTGAATCGCTTCAGGATGTTGTTGATACACTCATAGTGATTCCTAACCAAAACTTATTCAGACTCGCTAATGAAAAAACGACTTTCACTCAAGCTTTCGAATTGGCTGATGACGTTTTGTACCAAGGAGTTAAAGGTGTCACGGACCTAATGGTACGTCCAGGCCTGATAAATTTGGATTTTGCGGATGTTCGGGCAGTAATGGATGAGATGGGAAAAGCAATGATGGGGACAGGTGAGGCAAGTGGCGAAGATCGAGCTCAGCAAGCAGCTGAGAAGGCAATAGCCAATCCATTATTGGACGAAATTTCACTTAAGGGGGCCCGTGGAGTGCTAATCAATGTGACTGGTGGCGACGACATGACACTATTTGAATTGGATGAGGCTGCAAACAGAATAAGAGACGAAGTTGATGGGGACGCCAAGATAATGGTTGGAACCACCTTAGATCCAAGCATGGATGGTTTAATCAGAGTTTCAGTAGTAGCCACAGGAATTGATGTAAATGTTCAGGAAGAGGAAATAACCCTTCATTATTCAAAATCTGGTCGTCAGTTTGATAATCAGAGTACTCGTGGTTCCAGCATGGAGAACCGTTTTACGAGTGGGCCGGGGCCGAGTAGGATTGATTTGACCAAGGATCGCACCAATGTCAATATGAAGTCTGTACTTCAGGAAACAGTCGAAACTGAAGATAACAAGAAACGCTTAACGAACTTTTCATCTGCGGACAGTTTTTCAAAAAATGGTGAGAGTTTTCAGGACAATAAAGGTGAGAGCGATAACAAAATAAGTTTTGTCGATAATACCATGCAAAGGCTACAGGCCGCTGTTAGAAAAGAGCCCGACCCTAGTTTATACAATCGGTCATTGCATGCTGAAACTAAAACAATGACCCCTTCAAGTAAGGGGACTTTGAACAGCATTTTGCAGAGGATGAAAGGATTTCGGGAAAAAAAGCAAGAGCCAGGGCCATCAATCGATCCTCAAAATAGTGGCTCGCGTTTGCAAAATGCTGAGGCAGCTATAAAAGATAAAGAAGATGGACAAGCCATTGCAACTGACCAAAAGCAAAAAGAGGAAGTTCCAGCTTTTCTACGCCGTCAGGCAAATTGAGACTATCAAAGTCACTACTGTTTAGCTGTATTATTTTGTTACAAACTGTGATTTGATTAGAATTCAGAAAACGTTTAAACAATAACATGTTTTACGGGTAAATCTGGGGTCACAGTCATTGCAAAACACAATTGAAAAATCTTTTAGCCATTTGGGTACGGGCGTGCATTATGGCAGACCAGTTAGAATAACCATTAGGCCTGCGCCAAAGGGGCATGGGTTGGTATTCAAACGAATTGATGTGGATGCAAAGAAATCACTAATTCCAGCAAACCATAAGTATTTAGTCGAAGGAGAGCTGTGTACTTCACTTGCGAATCCATACGGGGTCAGAGTAATGACAGTTGAGCACTTGTTGGCTGCTTTTTCGGGATTTGGAGTGACAAATGCATTGATCGAACTTGATAGCGAAGAAGTGCCAATTCTTGATGGCTCTTCCGAACGGTTTGTGGAGAGTATTACAAAAGTGGGAGTCCGAGAACAGGATAAATCGTTGACGGTATGCAAGGTCACTGAGTCAATTAAGATTGAGGAAGGCGGTTCATGGGTTCGATTTGATCCTGCTGAAGAGCTAAAATTATCAGTAACGATTGATTATCCAAATACTCTTATTGGAAGGCAAGGCCTGTCGTTATCAATGTCAAATGGTGCTTTCATGAAGGAGATTAGTAACTGCAGAACTTTTTGTCTGAAAAATGATGTGAAAGAAATGGTTGCGAGAGGTTTGGCATTGGGTGGTAACTTGGAAAATGCCTTAGTGATTGATCAATACAAAGTTTTGAATCCTGGAGGTTTACGCAGAAAAGATGAGTTTGTGCGGCACAAAATGTTGGATGCCCTAGGTGACCTGACCTTGTCTGGGGTACCTCTATTTGGTCATTTCACTTCATTCTGCGGGGGACATAAGTTAAACAATAAATTAATTTCAAAACTGTTCTCGAGTAGTGAATTTTATCAAATTTGCCATCTGAAAGAGAGTGAAGCTGATAAGCTCCTTGGATATAAATTTGAGTCTGGCAATGTAGGGTATCGAGCGGTCGGTTAAATAATTCTTGGCCGAATTTTCCTTAGTATGGTATTCAGGAAAATACTAAGAGACTAATCATTAATTTAGTAGAGATTATTATGAGAAACATAAGGTTATTCAGCGTTAACTTGATCATAATAGTGCAATATATTTTTTTAGCTTCGTGCACGGAGCTAGCTAGTGATTTTACTGAAAAATCCACCACAGATGAAATATTTCTAGCTGGGGAAAATGCATTCAAAAAAAAGGATTTTACAAGGTCTGCAGAAATATACCTAAAAATTAATGAGTATTTTCCCTATTCCGATGACGCTAGGAAGGCCCTGGTAAAAGCGATCAATTCCTTTCATATGGGGGCCAATTTTCATGAACTCAGGGAAGTATCAAAACAATTTTTAGAGTTATATCCTCAGGATAAAAATGCGCCCTTTGCTAAATATATGGTTGGTATGAGTTACTTTGAGCAGATAATTGATGTGGAGAGAGATCAAGGAGCTACCCGGGACTCAATTAGAGAATTTTCTGATTTGATATTATTATTCCCAAAAAGTGAATATGCCGCATTGGCTAAAGAAAATATAAAGATCGCCAAGAATCAATTGGCTGGTCAAGAAATGTCTGTTGGTAGGTATTATCTTAAGAAGGCCAACCCGTTGGCAGCATTGAATAGATTTCAAGCAGTGATGAAAAGGCACCAGAATTCACCTTTTTATCCGGAAGCTCTTTACAGAACGGTTGAGACCTATCTAATGATGGGTGTTGATACTCAAGCATTGGAGGCTTACAATTTTTTAAATAAAAAGTTTCCTAAAAGTAAATGGACAGCTTTGGCATTTTCTAAACTTCAGGAAAGTAATTTGATGGATGAATAGTAATGCTTACATCATTAAATATTACAAATATATTACTAGTGGAAAAAGCGGAAATATCTTTTTCATCTGGTCTAAATATATTTACGGGGGAAACTGGTGCTGGCAAATCAATAATTTTAGACTGCTTGGGCTTTGTTCTCGGTAATAAAAGTAGGAATCGATTTCTTAGAGAATCATCTGACCGAGGGGAGGTAGTAGCTGAATTCCAAGTGGGAGATAATATTGAAGTAAAAAAATTGGTTACCCAGCTATCTATTAAAATAATAGACGCGTTGGTTATAAGGCGAGTAGAATTTTCAGACGGAAAACGTAAAGCATATATTAATGATACTCCTTGCACCGTCGATACCATAAATAAACTTGGCTCAAAATTGATAGAATTCGT
>CACIIZ010000074.1 GCA_902586855.1 uncultured Alphaproteobacteria bacterium
TTGCGAACAGGTTCTAGACCTTCAAGAACTTCTATATCTTTTGCATCATAGGAATGGTTTTTCAAATTCATGCTCATATACCTTGCCCATATTTTATTGATTAATTGTTGTAGACTGCTATATGTTGTAACAAATAACACGGAAAAGACAACATTTAGCGAGATGACCACAAACTTTTTGGTCCTCTTGGGACTAATTGTTGAACCTCAGCTAGCTTTTTTGAGGTTGAAACTCATAATCGATTAATGTTTAACGATATTGTCTTTTGGCGTAGTTGTCGTTTGTCTCCACTTAGGAGGAGCAAATTTGTGGTTGTTTTACTTGAAATGTAGTATGGATGTTTAAGTTTATGAACTTGTTGGCTAATGTAGAAAATATTTTATTGCTCCATTATTTTAGTGGCCGAATTTAATGAGATTAATTTGCCAGAAAAGCTTACCTATTTCACCTTGGGATAATGAAATCACATCTAGATTGCCAGGTATTCAGCCACTAAAAAAGGATAGTTTGTTTTTACAAGATGATGCTTTTTGTAAACAGATGGAATATCGTGATATTTTAATTCGACAAAATCGAGAAAAAGTTTTCAAATTACATACCAAGTCTTATGCAGTAGCTGAAGAATTGTTGAACTTTGTTTTAGATAAGGTTGCTCTCAACCAGGACTACTCACTGTCAGGTAGAACAGTAGTTCGACCTGATGGAAAGAAGGTCTTTTTAGATCAAGATAATCCATTAATAAGTGCTGGTAGGTTAGTACAGGAAGATTTATTAATAATGGAATGGGATAACGAGACTAATGAACATGTACTCAGAGGAGGTGTTCTCTGCTTTCCCGCTTTATGGACTTTAGAAGAAAAAATGAATAAACCAATGAGTAGAATTCACAGGCCAGTAAATCATTACACAGAAAAAATTTCCAAACTTGTTCAGCGAATGTTCACTAATTTGAAAGTTGAAACTCCTTTGTGGAGAGCAAATTGGTATTTATATGATGATCCTGAGTTGTTCTCTCCACAGAAAGAAGAGTTTTCCCAAACAACCCGAAAAGCATTTTTTGAGGGTGATTTTTGGGTGAGGGTTGAAAGGCAAACACTCTTTAGGATGCCAAAAACTAATGCAATAATTTTTGGCATTCACACCTACGTTGTGGCAAGGACGGGGCTGACTTCTTTTCAAATAGCCTCACTCAAAAAAATTAAACTTTAAATTTGTAATATATTTAATGTGTAACGCTATCTTAGCAGGAATAGTAAAGCTTGTATTCAACAGGGTGGGGAGTATGTTCAAATTCGTAAACTTCCTCCCATTTTAGATCCATATAACCCTCTAATTGATCTTTAGTAAAAACATCACCAGAGAGTAGGAATTCATGATCTAATTTCAGGGCTTCAAGACTTTCTCTCAAGCTTCCACATACGGTTGGAATTGAGACCAACTCCTCAGCTGGTAAATCATATAAATCTTTGTCTGAAGGTTCTCCAGGATCAGTTTTCTTTTGGATTCCGTCTAAACCAGCCATTAAAAGCGCTGAAAAAGCTAAGTAAGGATTAGCCGAGGGATCAGGAAATCGTGCTTCTACTCGTTTTGCATTAGGACTTTCGGTCCAGGGAATTCTCACGCAACCGGACCGATTTCTTGCTGAATAAGCCCTCAATACAGGGGCTTCAAACCCAGGAATTAGCCTTTTGTATGAGTTAGTTGCTGGGTTTGTGATAGCATTTAATGCTTTAGCATGTTTCAAAATACCACCAATGAAATAGAGTGCATCGTCAGATAAGTCAGCATATCTGTTACCTGCAAATAAAGGTTTACCATTTTTCCAAATAGATATGTTTACATGCATTCCTGTCCCATTGTCGCCAGCTACAGGTTTAGGCATAAAAGTTGCTGATTTGCCGTAAGCGTGGGCCACATTTTGTATAACATACTTATATTTTTGTAACTCATCTCCTTGTTTAGTTAGCGAGTCATGTATCAAACCTAGCTCATGTTGGCTGGACGCTACTTCATGATGATGCTTGTCAACCTTCATTCCCATACGTTTCATCGTGGACAGCATTTCTGAGCGAATGTCTTGCCCAGAATCTATAGGGTTTACTGGGAAATATCCTCCCTTGACCCCAGGCCTATGTCCCATATTTCCCATTTCGAAGTCAGTATCCGTATTCCAAGAAGAGTCAATAGCATCGACCTCATAAGAAACCTTATTCATTTGAATGGAATACTTTACATCGTCAAAAAGAAAAAACTCTGCTTCAGGGCCAAAAAAGGATGTTTCCCCAATACCAGATGATTTTAGGAAAGCTTCAGCCTTAACTGCGGTGGCTCTTGGATCACGGTCGTACAGCTCACCAGTATCTGGTTCAGCAACATTGCAGTGCATACATAAGGTCTTCTCGGCGTAGAAAGGGTCTACATAGGCTGATGTGCAATCAGGAACTAATTTCATGTCGGATTGATCAATTGATTTCCATCCTGCTATAGAGGAACCGTCAAACATCCAACCATCATCTAATAGTTCCTGATCAACAGCATCGCTCAAGATAGATACGTGTTGCAGTTTTCCTCTTGGATCTGTAAATCTAAGGTCAACATATTCGATTTCTTCTTTTTTTAGTTTCTCAATAACTTTGCTTGAACTCATATCAATTCCTCATATTTTTTACGTTAATAATATCGGTTTTTCTTAAACCTTATGCTTCGAATGGTTTTCCCAAAAACATAAGCGTTTGCGCCATTTACAGGGCATCAGATCCTTCTTCCTCTGTTCGTATGCGTATGGCTTGGCTGATATCGGAGATGAAAATCTTACCATCACCTATTTTCCCTGTTTTTGCTGCCTTCACTATGACCTTGATTGCTTGATCAACCAGGTTATCATCTAATACCAACTCAACCTTTATTTTGGGTAGAAAATCCACAACATATTCTGCTCCACGATACAGTTCTGTATGCCCCTTTTGTCTACCAAAACCTTTTACCTCAGTTACACTAAGCCCCTGAATTCCAAGTTCTTGGAGCGATTCTTTAACTTCATCTAGTTTGAACGGTTTTATAATAGCCTCAATTTTTTTCATTTATTGATCTCTTGTTGGTTAAAGGTCTAGCTTATTACAACTTATTATCAAGCAAAAGCACGAGAACACAGCGAGAAGCAAACGAAATCAACTGTTATCTGGTAAAAAAATGAGTTCATTTTATGATATGCCCATTTATTAGGCACAAAAAAGATGAGGTTAAGTTTCTTACGTAGTTTCCAATTAAATTACAAACATTTGAAATTTTTATATCAAAATTTAATCTTTACTTTAATTTGCTAAATCATTATTTACCGATTGTATTGTCAGCTAGACGGAATGGGTGTCCAAGTTACTGGATTTTATTTATGCGGGTGTGGCGAAATTGGTAGACGCACCAGATTTAGGTTCTGGCGCCTAACGGCGTGGGGGTTCAAGTCCCTCCACCCGCACCACAAAGGTTGTGAATCAAAATGAGGATTAAATGAGTTTAAAAGAGATCGAATGCAAGAAATTAGCGCGGGTCTATGAATTGAATATAGACAAAGCTGATTTGAATCAAAAAGTCGATCAAAAATTAGCACTTGCCAAGGAAAATTTCCAAATGAAGGGCTTCAGGAAGGGGCGAACTCCATTGTCTCTGATGAAAAAAATGTTTGGTAAGTCTTCGAGGGGAGAAGTCGTACAGGAGTTTGTCGACGAGAGTGTCAGAAATCATCTAGAAAAATCTAATCATCGACCGGCATCTAGACCAAGTATTGATTTAAAGACTGGTGATATTGAGAAAGACACAGATCTTGTTTTTGTTTTGAAATATGAAATTCTTCCTAAAATTCCCAAATTTGACTATAAGAAAATTGTTTTAGAGAAATATGTAATAAAGGTGGATGAAACCGCTATTGAGAAAGCTTTAGATGAGCTAGCAAAATCTGCAGGTTCCTTTCGCAAAAAAACAAAACAGTCGATGTCTAAGCAAGGTGATCAAATTATCATAGATTTCAGTGGCTCTATTAATGGAGAATCTTTTCAAGGAGGAGCTGCGCAAGATTATCCTTTAGTTTTAGGGTCTGACAGTTTTATCCCTGGTTTTGAAAAACAACTAATTGGATCCAAGGTGGGGGAAGAAAAAACTATCACAGTTAAATTCCCCTCTGATTACGGAAATAAAGATTTGGCGGGAAAAGAATCTATCTTTGAATGTAAAATAAAAGGAATTAATGGTCCAGAACCTGCCAAAATTGATGATGAACTTGCTAAGAAATTCTCAGCTAAAAACTTAGTCGAACTTAAAGCGAATATCAGAGAGCGTTTGGAAAACGAATATGCTTCTTTTTCTAAGTCTTTGATGAAAAAAGATTTAATGGATTCTCTTGAGAAAAATGTTAAGTTTGAGTTGCCACAATCTTTGGTAGATGCAGAGGTATCCCAGATACTCTCTTCGGATCAAATGCCTGAAAGTGAGAAAAGAAAAATGTCCAAGGATAAAAAGGTGAAGGCATCTGTGGAGCAAATAAAGTTGGCAAAAAGGAGGGTGACCCTTGGATTATTTTTTGCTGAGGAGGGTAATCGTAATAGTATAAATGTTTCTGAGAAAGAATATACAGATGCGCTTCGAGGTGAGGCATCGAGATATCCGGGAAAGGAAAAAGAGTTTTTCAAGTTTATGGAAGCAAATCCTAGCGCTAGAGAGCAAATTAGTGCTCCAATTTTTGAAGAAAAAGTATTTAATTTTATGGTTAAACTTGTTAATTTCAAAGAGAAAAATATTTCACTAGATCAATTCAAGAAGAAATTTGATAGCAGTATGATCGAAAAATAGTTTCTGTGAAATATTAATTGGGAATGTCTAAATGAAGGGGATCAACATATGAACACGTTAGTACCAATGGTGGTAGAGCAGTCGGCCAGAGGAGAGCGAGCATATGACATTTATTCTAGATTGCTAAAGGAAAGAATCATTTTTATTTCAGGTCCAATTAATGATGCTGTGTCTACGCTTGTTGTGGCACAGCTTTTATTTTTGGAGGCAGAAAATCCAAAAAAAGAAATTTCGATGTATATTAATAGCCCTGGTGGAATTGTTACCTCTGGACTTTCAATATATGATACAATGCAATACATTAGACCTAGCATAAGTACGCTCTGCATAGGACAAGCGGCGTCTATGGGATCATTATTATTGGCTGCAGGACAACCTGGAAAAAGGTTTTCATTACCAAACAGTCGAATAATGCTTCACCAACCTTCAGGAGGCTTTCAAGGCCAGGCTTCAGATATAGCCCTTCATGCCGAAGAAATATTGAATCTAAAAAAGAGACTTAACAATATTTATGTGAACCTGTGTAAACAAAAACTTTCCAAAGTAGAGTCTGCTCTTGATAGGGATAATTTTCTGACAGCCGATGATGCTAAAGATTGGGGAATAATTGATGAAATTGTTGATAGCAGAAAGGATATAAAGGAAAGTGCCAACGATTAGCAAAACCGGTATTAGTGAATAAATTCGAATCGATATTTTTTTACGCTTGTATTTTTCCGTAACTGATGATTCAATATGTTGCGAGGCATTTGAGATGGGGCACTTATGAAAAATAATGATGGGTCTGATAAGACAGAGCTTTATTGTTCCTTTTGTGGTAAAAGCCAACATGAGGTTAAGAAGTTAATTGCTGGTCCCACAGTTTTCATTTGTGATGAATGTGTTGAGCTATGCATGGACATCATTCG
>CACIIZ010000075.1 GCA_902586855.1 uncultured Alphaproteobacteria bacterium
GAGTCCAGTTCAGACCTTTCGCATGATTATATTACCAATGGTTTCTCCCGGTTTGATATCTAGTCTTCTAATTGGTTTTGTAATTTCCTTAGATGAATTTATAATAGCATTTTTTCTTACTGGGGTAGAGCCAACATTACCAGTTTATATTTGGGCTCAGTTTAGATTTCCAGCAAAGTTACCCAGCACCATGGCCCTTGGAACTATACTTTTAGTCGTTTCCTTAGCGTTGGTATCCTTATTCGAATACTTCCGAAGGCGGATGGAACTATATAATAATAATTCAATGGAGTTGGATCAAAAATGATAAAAGAAAAAAATATCCAACCATCTAATATTGTAGATTTGATATCGATACAAAAAACCTTTGATCAAATTATAGCGGTAAATGATGTTTCACTAGGGATCAAGGAGGGAGAATTTTTTTCATTGCTTGGTCCTTCAGGTTGTGGAAAAACTACTTTGCTGAGGGTAATAGCTGGATTTGAGGTTCCTGAAATGGGGAATGTCTTAATTAATAATGAAGTTATTAATTCCGTTCCACCTAATAAAAGACCGACTAACATGGTGTTTCAAAATTATGCCATCTTCCCACACCTTAGTGTTGCAGAAAATGTCGGATATGGCTTGAGGAACAATAAGTTGGATAAGATCTCGATCCAGAAAAGAGTTAAGCAGACATTAACACTTGTAGGTTTGGAAGGATTTGATAATAGATCATCAACAGCGCTTTCTGGGGGTCAAAGACAAAGAGTGGCTTTGGCCCGCGCACTCATATTAAAACCCAGAGTGTTGTTGCTTGATGAGCCTTTATCTGCGTTGGATAAGAACCTTAGAGAACAAATGCAGTTTGAATTGAGGCAGTTGCAAAAATCTGTTGGTATTACCTTTGTCTTAGTAACCCATGATCAAACAGAAGCTCTTACCATGAGTGACAGGGTTGGGGTGATGTTTGATGGGAATGTAGACCAAGTAGCCACTCCGGAGGAAATCTACAATAAACCTACAACTAAAAGAGTAGCCTCCTTTATAGGAAGCATGAATTTTTTTGATGCAAAAATATCTGGAAGTGAGGGCCACCACATAGTAGCAGTAAATAGGAGTTTGGGGAAAATTAAATTGAGGAGAGAAAGTGCTTTTGGTAAGGAGGCGTCAAAAATCTCAATTGGAATTAGACCTGAAAAATTTAGGTTCATTGCCAATGATCATATAGTGGTTGAAAGATCTGTATCTGCTATAGTTTATGAAAAGTCATTCCTTGGCCAAACAAAATTATTTAATTTGAGAGCCAAGGATTGCGATAAGGCTATAACAGTTTCTACTCCAGACTTGAAGAATGCGCCTAACCCTCAAATTGGGGATGAGGTCAATTTAACATGGGATAAAGAAGATATAGTCGGATTTTTTGAGGAATAGGTGATTTTGATCACCCATTCCCACTTTTAAGGTTTGGCTAAAATCCAGATTTGATTAATTCAAACTCTTTAATCATTCGTTCTCTCAATTCTGGAGCAGATGGTTTTTGAAACAAAGACCCTTTAGTATAACTCTCTAAAGGTTCCCAACCATTTTCTTTACCAACTGTTGCCATAACATCTTTGTTCGTATGTCCATAGCCCCACTCAGTTAGCATGTAAGCTGCAGAGGCATCTTCTAACCATGCATCCAGAAAGTCGTAGGCTTTTTGTTCTGATCCTGGTGCATCTTTCATCATCGTATAACCACAGACCCAGGTTGAAGAGCCTTCTTTGGTGCCTCTATTAAAAACAACTTTAGGTGCATCTTCTTCCCAACCAAGGGTAAATGCCACTTCATTCCAAGTCCATTCTAGGAGGATTTCACCACTCTTCATAAGTGCTGAACCTTCCGCTCCATCGGCATGGTATTGCCTAACATTCTTATGAACCTTTCTTAGAAAGTCTGAAGCTTTTTTAAAGTCGTCATCAGAGGCTTTCGTCCAATCCATTACACCTACCGCTAAAAATCCAAGAGCGTAAGCGTCGTCGACATTATCAATCAGGGAAACCCGACCTTTGAATTTTGGATCAGCAAATGTGTGTAAGGAGCTTGCCTCAGCTTCAGTCACTTCGTCCGCATTATATGTTAGGGCAGTTGCACCCCAGTCGATTGGAAGTGCCCATTGGACACCATCTACTTGAAAACCTTCCATGTTCGCAAATCCTGGATCTACTTTTCCCCAGTTCTTTAGTCGACTAGTATCAATTGGGACAATAATGTCAGCATTACGCCATTTTACCACTGACTGGGAACAAGGATGACCAAGATCAGCTCTAAATCCAGCTCTTACCTTTTGAAAAGCTTCCTCTTCATCAGAAAAGAAAGAATAAGTAGGAGAGTCTCCGTATTTTTCAACGTAAGCTCCAAAAAAGCCAGGGTCTTCATATCCACCCCAATCAAAAACAATCAATTCACTATCTGCCGCTACCGTTAGATTCGCAAAAAATAATGAACCAATAAATGCTATAATACTTGCAGGTTTTAAATTCATATTCTTCTCCCATATTACAAATAAAAATTTTCAGAATTATTTATTTATCTAATTGTTTTAAGCATCTTCACTATGAAATTTATTGAAAATGTTTCTCAACCTCCAAAACTGCATCATCTAGAATGTCGAACATCAAGTCAATCTCTGTTTTCGTAATAATAAGTGGTGGTGAGAAGACACACATATTAATTATGGGTCTAAGAAGTAAACCTCTTTTCTCTGCAGCTTTATCAATAAGTGAACCAAAATGATGGTCAAAAGCTAATCTATCTTCTTCATTTAGTTTTTCGTCACTATAACCTTCCAAGCAACCTAAAAGTCCAATTCCTCTAGCATCCCTAATGCATTTATGTTTTTTTCCAAGGTCTTTAAGCCGTTTCTGAAAATGTGGAGTTATTTTTTGAACATGCTGTAAAATTTCTTCGTTTTCCATTATTTCAATTGTTTTCAATGCAGCAGCAGCAGCTACAGGATGTCCAGAATAAGTAAACCCGTTAGCAAACAAAAGCTCACTATTATTTTTGCTTTCCTTTATGTCTGTCATTAAGGTGTCTGAGATAATTGTTGCGCCCATTGGTATATACCCGGATGTCAATCCCTTTGCGGATGTAATGATATCTGGAATAAAATTGAAAACTTTTTCTGAAGCAAACCAGTGACCGAGCCTTCCAAAACCAGTGACGACTTCATCGGAGATATATAATATATTGTATTTTTTGCATATTTCCCACGTTAGCTGGTGGTAACCTTCAGGAGGAATTATTACTCCCCCTGAGGCTAATACTGGTTCAGCTACAAAAGCGGCGACCTTTTCAGGTCCAATTTCTAGGATCGTTTTCTCCAGTTCTAAGACTTTAATATTGCACCACTCTTTTTCTGAAGTTTCTAAGCTTCTTAGATTGGGATTGATGTCTGAAATAAATTTAATTCCATTGCCTATCGTATCAAGATATCTTTTATCTCGTTCTTTTCCGGAAATGCTTGAGGAAAGCAAGGTTGAACCATGATAGCCTTTTTCCCGAGCGATGATTACTTTTTTATCATTTTGGTTTAGGCAGTTGAAATAAAAATGTACAAACCTAATCGCACTATCCAACGCTGTTGATCCACAGGTGGTAAAAAATACCGTGTTTAGGTCTGAAGGCGTAAGTGTTGAGAGCTTATGGGATAGGAGAGCTGCGGGTTCGGTACTTGAAAACCACGGGCTGGAATAGGGAATTTTTTCACATTGGGCTGCAATTTCCTTAGCAATTTCTGTTCTTCCATACCCAAGGTTTACACACCACATACCCCCTGGGCCGTCAATGTATTTCTTGCCATTTGCATCGAACAAATAAATTCCTTCCGACCGGACTATCATATTGTAATCTGAGGATTCAGAATTGCAGTCTTGCCATGGATGCAAGAAATAACTCGAGTCAAAACTCTTGATCATATCAATGTCAGGGGCCATTTTCATTTTATTATTTTGCTTTTTTGCTATTCATGCCTTATCTAATCATAAGTTAATTTATCCAGTTTTAGACAATAATGTCCATCGGTTTTACCTTTTTGTTTTTAAGAAAAAAATTTGTGAGTAATAGTTTATATAGAGCATCTCCCTATTTACCCAGACTTTTGGTACTTAGAGAAAATAGTTGGTAGAGAAAATGAGTAAAAATGGTGATCAGGCCTTCAGGGTCAACAGCAATCAAGAAAAATGGTCTGAAATGACTTATGGGGGAGTGTTAAGTTTTCTCAGGAGAAGATATTCGCGTAATTTGGAAGGAGTGGACGTTGTCGTTTCTGGCCTCCCCTATGACTCAGCAACAACTAACAGGCCTGGAACAAGATTTGGTCCTAGAGCGATAAGACAGGCCTCGACACAGTTAGCCGAGTTAAAGTCTTTTCCTTTTGGTTTTGAGATGACAAATTTTCTAAATGTAGTGGATTGGGGTGATTGCATGTTAGATCCTCACAGACCTGATTCCATAGTCACTTCTATTCAAGAGCATGCTAACAAAATTCTAAATAAAAACTGTAAAATGCTAACGTTTGGAGGGGATCATTTTGTTAGTTACCCATTAATCAAAGCTCATGCGAAGAAATATGGTCCATTAAGCTTGCTACAAGTTGATGCCCACTGTGATACGTGGGACGATGATGGCATTAGGTTGGATCATGGGACAATGTTTGCGCGTGCAGTCAATGAGGGTCTCATAGATGTAAATTCCTCAACCCAAGTGGGGCTGAGAACTTATAATGACAGTGATTTTGGTTTTGAGATTTTGTCTGCACCTTGGGTTCATACCAATGGCACAGGTAAATGCCTTGAAATAATAAAACAAAGAGCCCAAGATAAGCCATTATATATATCCTTTGATGTAGATGGTTTGGATCCTGCCTTTGCTCCTGGTACGGGTACCCCTGTTTGTGGTGGTTTAGCTAGTTGGCAAGCTGTGGAGATTCTTAGGGGCTTAGAAGATTGTAATTTGGTTGGATTAGATGTTGTAGAGGTCTCTCCTCCCTATGATCACGGCGATATTACAGCAATATTTGCGGCCACGATAGCCCATGACTGGTTGTGTTTGCTTGCAAAGAAAAAAGGCGCTCAAGAAAGAATTGTTGGGCGTATATGAAAGGAACTTCATGCTAAAAAAACCCAGCGCCAGATTTCCTGAAGCGCTACAAAATTGGCTAGGTAGCAAAAAAATAGAAGAAGTTGAGTGTGTTATTTCAGATATAGCTGGCGTAGTGCGAGGTAAAGCTATGCCACTCTCAAAATTTGACCGGTTAGAAAATGTGTATATGCCATCTTCTATTTTCTATCAAACCATTTCTGGTGATTATGTAGACCTCCCTATCCCTAATCAATGGACTGAAAATGATATGGTTCTTACCCCGGATATTTCAACTGCCATATGTTCTCCTTGGGCAGATGATGTTACCGTTCAGGTGATTTGTGATGTTCTAGATCTTGATGGTAACCCAATTGAATTTGCACCTAGAAACGTGCTAAAGCGTGTGATCAATCTTTTCAGACAAAAGGGATGGGATCCCATTGTTGCTCCGGAGATAGAGTTTTATCTAACAAAACCAAA
>CACIIZ010000076.1 GCA_902586855.1 uncultured Alphaproteobacteria bacterium
GAGGGAAGATTGCCAGAAGTCCTTTTTGGATTCTCAAGTTTCAATTTTAGAATTCTTGAGAAATGAGGAAACTGATTTTTCCGTTCCAAAAATCTTTAAGTCAATCTCTGGTAAGAATTATGAAACAGCTCTTGACCTTGACAATAATTATCGCGCCATTTGGGTGGTTGAAAAGATCAAAGGAATTGTGCTTTCTGACGTAGTTCCAATATCTGAGGATCTTATGTTAGATTTAGGGAAAAAAGTTGGAACTTTGGATGTTGCTATGCAGAAGTTTAGCAAAGATATTAATCCCCCTAGCCATAAATGGGACCTTACGAATCCTCTTTGGATTAGAAATAAGGTTGCTGACATTTTAGATCCTGAGCTAGAAATCATTATAAACAAAGTTCTGGCTGATTTCTCAGCGGTATCTGACAAGTTAAACCGATTACCTTACTATTGGATACATAATGATCTGAATGATCAAAATCTTTTGGTGGAAATTTCCCCGAGTGGCAGGACTGCTATTTCGGGAATATTGGATTTCGGAGATCTTTCCAAATCACCAACAATTTGTAACGTGGCAATATGTTCGGCGTATTTATTGATTCTGCCTGGAATTGGGTTGAATTTACAATTGGCCTTTTTACGTGGTTATCACTCAATAAACCCAGTTTCAGAAGACGAGATAGAAATCTTATATGCTTTGATCATGACAAGGCTCGCTGTGAGTTATGTGAATTCTACGTTGATGTCGAAGCATAAACAAGATGATCCATACGTAATCATTTCACAACAAGATGCTAAGAATTTCCTTTTGAGTATGGCTGGAAATGAGAATTTTCTTACATCAAGATTTAGAGATATTTGTGACCTGCCTCCAGTGAAAGGAGCTGCAGATTTAATAGAATATCTCAACCAAGGTAAAGCTAGCTTTCATCCGATCATAAAGACATCTTTAGCGGACGCAAAAATTGTTTCATTGGATCCAGAAAACAGCGTAATACCCGCGGACCCACATTCAATCACAAATTCTGAGGCGACTAATTTAACCGGTCGGAGAGAATCTGAGAACCCACACACAATTTATTTGGGGAAATATTTGGAACCTAGATTAATCTATACTTCCAAAGATTTTCGATTAGGCAATGAAAAAAACTCTGACAGGAGAACCATACATCTTGGTATTGATGTTTTTGCCGCTCCAGGGACAGAAATTTTTAGTCCTTTAGAGGGGCAGTTAATATATTCAGAGGTTAGTACCAAACCTCTTGATTACGGGGGGTTTGTTGTTATCAGGTATTCAACACCCAGCGGAATTCCCTTTTTTTCACTATTCGGACACTTGGATCCAAAATCGCTACGGTTTGATGTTGGAGCATATTTGAAGAAAGGGGATATTCTAGGTAAAATAGGGACTGAAGACGTAAATGGAGGATGGGAGCCACATTTGCACCTGCAATTAGCGCTGGGAGTTGGTCAGCAGAGTAATTGGCCAGGGGTTTGCAATCCGGATGAAATTAAATTCTGGTCTAAGTATTGTCCAAATCCTGCGACACTATTAGGAATCGAACCAAATGCCATTAAATTTAAGAATTTTGATAAAGCTGATTTAATTCAAAACCGAAGAGAAAAGTTCTCAGGAAATTTAAAGTTAAGTTATAAAAGCCCAATTTTAATGCTAAGAGGATTCAGGAACTACCTATTTGATGAAAGTGGCAGGTGTTATCTTGATTTCTATAATAATGTACCTCACGTAGGACATTCTCACCCAAGGATTGCTAATCTAGTTAGTAAGCAATTGAGACTGATAAATTCAAATACTCGTTATTTGCATCCCAGTCAGAAAAAACTTTCAGATAAACTATTAACAAAATTTCCGAGCACATTTGAGGTTGTTTTTCTTGTAAATTCCGGATCGGAAGCCAATGAGTTGGCACTACGTCTTGCCAAAACATATACAGGTAACAAGGATTTTATTACGTTTGATCATGGTTATCATGGCAACACTAATGCTGCCATTGAGGTTTCTCCTTACAAGTTTAACAAACCGAAAGGTGTAGGAAAACAAGAATGGGTTCATGTCATAGATTGCCCCGATGAATTCAGAGATATCGATCCAAGAAACCAAATAACCAAGGCTTTAAGTTATGTAAAATCACAAGGTAGAGGTATTGCCGGTTTTATTTCTGAAACTTTCCCCAGTGTTGCTGGCCAAATCATACCTCAAGCTGGTATTGTGGGACACATATACCAGAAAATAAAAGTAGCAGGAGGTGTTTGCATCGCCGATGAAGTTCAAACAGGATTGGGAAGACTCGGTAAGTATTATTTTGGTTTTGAGCAGCAGCAAGTTTTGCCTGATATCGTAGTCCTGGGTAAACCAATAGGTAACGGGCATCCGATTGGCGCGGTAGTTACCACAAAAAAAATAGCTCAGGCTTTTAATAATGGTATAGAGTTCTTCTCCACATTTGGTGGATCTGATCTTTCGTGTGCGATAGCACACGAAGTTCTAGATATTGTAGATGATGAAATGCTTGAAGAAAATGCGCAGAAAATGGGGTTATTTCTTGAAGAGGGTTTAATGCAATTAAAACTTGATTTTCCACTGATTGGAGATGTAAGAGGGATGGGTTTATTCTGGGGGGTCGAAATTGTTAAAAATTTTGAAGCTAAAGAACCAGCAGGCTTCGAGGCTGCTTATATCTGCAATAGGTTGAAAGAGCAAAGAATACTTGTAGGTTTGGAAGGACCTTTTGAAAATGTATTGAAAATAAGACCCCCCATTTGTCTTCAAGCCGAAGGCATTGCAATTTTTTTGGCTAGTTTAAGAAAAATTCTGGGTGAATCTGCGTTACAAAAGGTTACATAAATTCACCAAATAGGAATAGCCACATGTATATTTTTGCAATTTCATTAGTCTTATGTGCAATTTTAAATCAACTATTATTGTAATTCTCTTGTGACAAAGTTTCTTAAAATAATATTAAGGGTGGCTTCATGTTAAGAATAATTAGAAACAGAAATAAGTTAAATGAGTAGAAATAAGGGATCCAAAGTTTGTCGGGTAAAATGTTACAAGAAACCCAGTTCTTTTCTTTTAATTGCTGAGCATGCAGGGGATAATATACCTTTAAAATTCAATAATTTAGGGTTAAGTGATAGAGATAGAAAACGCCATATTTCATATGATATCGGAATAGAAGAAGTGTGTGAAATTACTTCTTCTTTAACTCTGTCTACCGCAATTTTATCAATCCACTCTAGGCTTCTTGTAGACCTTAACCGCCGTGAGTTTTCTAAAGAGTGTATTCTAGCAAGAAGCGATGGAACAGTGATCGCAGGCAACTCTAACTTAAGCGAGCTAGAGAAAAATTCTCGTGTAAGGGAATTTCACAAACCATTCCATGATCTAGTGTCAGAAACTATAGAATACCTTAAGCCTAGTATGCTACTTTCTCTGCATAGCTTTACACCTAAACTTGATGAGGATGGGGTGAAGAGACCATGGCATTGTGGGATTTTATATGGTGAAGCGAAAGATTTAGGACAGAGCTGTTTAAAATTTTTGAAGCATAATACTAATTTTGTAGTCGGGGACAACGAGCCTTATGGCGTAAATAAAAAAAGCGGATACACAATATCTGTTCATGGTGACGAGAAAACCATACCGGCAATCATACTGGAAATCAGACAAGACTTGATAGAAGATAAAGAAGGGCAAAACAAGTGGGGACAGATCGTAACTTCTATGATGAAATCTTGCTTCAAATGACCGTTATATTCTTTCAATTTTTTTTTATTTTGATTTCTTCGACTTATAATTTTGCCAGGTTAAGTTAATATATGTTGGTAAGATTGGAAATTAAGCCAGTTATAAGTAAAGGATTATAGTATATGGTTTCTGAATTCCTTCAGCTATTAGTCAGCGGCGTATCCTCTGGCTGTGTATATGGACTAGTGGCCCTCGGTTTTGTATTAATTTACAAGGCTACTGAGGCAATAAATTTTGCTCAAGGTGATTTTATGATGTTTGGGGCATTCATCATAATTTGGCTAGCAAATGAGTCGTTCTTGGGGCTTCCTTTCTTGTTTGCGATACCATTTAGCTTGTTAATAATGGCATTAATAAGTGCGAGTTTTGAAAAAGTAGTGTTACAGCGAGTTGTGGGTGAACCCCAAATAGTTGTAGTGATATTGACTATAGCTGCGGGTTTTATTTTAAGGTTTTTCGCTGGAGTTATTTGGGGATACGAACCGCTATCGTTAGAAACGCCTGTCGTGGGTAAATATCTCTCCTTGGGGGGAGTTGTTTTAAGCTTGGCTGAGATTGGAGTGATTATTCTGACAGTATTTGTTACAATTACGCTCTTTATTTTCTTTTCTTTTACAAAAATGGGTATTGCTTTAATGGCAATATCCCAAAATCAATTGGCGGCATCTCACGTGGGAATACCTGTTAGAAAGCTTCAAAGCTTTACTTGGGTATTAGCTGGAATTGTTGCTGGATCAGCAGGCATTTTATATGCATCCAAAGGGGCAGTAGACCCGACAGTAGGTTTGATTGGGATAAAAGCATTTGCAGCTGCTGTAATTGGTGGCTTTGGTTCTTTGCCTGGAGCATTACTAGGTGGATTGGTAATAGGAGTGGTGGAACCGTTTTCTGCTCGTTTCATAGGGTCTGGTTATAGTCATTTAATGCCTTATATTATTTTACTTTTGATTCTTTTCCTAAAACCTAATGGCTTAATAAGCCAAGTAAGGAGTAAGAAAGTTTAGATGAAAGTTCTTTTTAGAGAATCTTATGAACAGGACCTAGGCCTTTTTCGAGATAACAGTCAAAAGTTTCGTTATTTTTTACTACTTTGTCTTGCAGCGGGTCTTCCTCTTATTTTGGGGGATTTCTTCTTGGGGGAGGCTACTCTTTTTCTTATCTGGGCTATTGGTGGAATGAGCTTGATGATCCTAGTTGGGCATACAGGATTAGCAAGTCTGGGCCATGCGGCTTTTTTAGCTATTGGGGCTTACACTACGGTTTTGATGCAGACGAAATTAGGTATGCCATTTCTTCTATCTTTAATCATAGGAGGGCTTTTCAGCAGTTTAGTTGGAGCCATCATTGCTGTACCTTCAACAAAACTTCATAGTATTTATATAGCTATAATTACTCTTGCCATATCAATTTTGGTCGATGATATCATTGTCCTTTCAGAAAGTTTTACCGGTGGTGTTTCTGGTATTTACGCCCCAAAAATAGTGATTTTTGGGGTCGAGTTTGATCGTTACTCAAATATTGATAGGCTGTACTGGCTGGTATTGATAATTTTAATTATGCTTGTGTTAATTTATAAAAATATACTTAGATCACCATTAGGGAGGGCATTTATTGCTGTTAGAGACAGCGAGATTTCAGCTTCCGCTATGGGAATCAACGTAAAAAAGGCAAAAATCCTCTCTTTTGCTGTTTCCTG
>CACIIZ010000077.1 GCA_902586855.1 uncultured Alphaproteobacteria bacterium
CAGTCTCAAATATTTGTGTTGATATTATAAAAAGCTTTGACAAATCGTGATAATACGGTTGTCCTTTGAATCAGTTTTATTGAGAATTTTATTGGGAAGGAAGAGAGGTAAAAATAATATGTTAAAAGGTATAAATGCGTTGCTGAATCCAGATGTCTTGTACACACTTAGAGCAATGGGACATGGAGATGACTTAATCATCACAGACACTAACTTTCCGTCCGATAGTGTAGCTAGAGAAACAGTTTTGGGAGACCTTCTGCGGATTGACGCATCGGCCGCAGAGGTAGTTCGGGCTATTTTATCCGTATACCCCATAGATACGTTTGTTGATGATGCGGCAGGAAGAATGGAGGTTGTAGGAGAACCCAAAACGATCTTGCCAGTGATGGAAGAAGTTCAAGCAGAAGTGAGTGCAGCCGGAGGCCCTGATCCAATGATATCAATCGAGCGTTATGCATTTTATGAGCGGGCAAAAGATGCATATGCCGTTATACAAACAGGAGAACGTCGTTTTTATGGCTGCTTTGCGCTGCGTAAGGGCGTAGTTGGACCAGACGAAAGGTAAGCCAATGGGCCATGTAGTTATTCTTGGAGTTTTTGTTGCAGATACCGCATACAGGGCAAATCGTATGCCACGTTTAGGGGAGACAGTGCTAGGAAATTCTTTTGCGTTGGGGCCTGGAGGCAAGGGTTCTAATCAGGCAGTTGCAGCTGGACGAGTAGGTGCACAGGTATCAATGATTAGCCGTCTTGGTAAAGATGATTTTGGCCAAATGGCTTTAGATACATGGGCTGCTTCTGGAGTTACCCCATATGTTGAACAAAGTTCGGAAGATTATACTGGTGCTGCCTATATATTTGTTGAGGAAGCCTCAGGAGATAATGCCATCATCATAACTCCGGGTGCAGCAGCTAATATATCTCCAAAGGATCTTGACGATCGAATTGATTTAATTTCGACAGCTGATATCTTTGTAACCCAACTTGAACAACCAATGGATGCAGCATTCAGAGGATTTCAAATAGCAAAATCAGCTGGAGTACGGACTATTTTAAATCCAGCTCCTGCAGCTGAATTGCCAGAAGGATTATTGGAACTATGTGATTTTATTACTCCAAATGAAACAGAGACTGAAGCTCTCACAGGAATATCCGTTTCAACAGTTTCAGAGGCAGAAAAAGCCGCTGATCAATTACATAAAATGGGCGTTAAAACTCCCATAATTACGCTTGGCGAAAAAGGTGCTTTTCTTTACCAGCACGGAATCATCGATAGTTTTAAAGTTGCTCCAGTTGTTGAAACTACGGGAGCTGGTGATGCTTTTAATGGAGGGTTTGCTGCAGCACTTTCTGAAGGTCTAAGCCCTTTAGAAGCTGTGACATTCGGTTGTGCCACGGCAGGTATTTCTGTTACCAGATCAGGCACTGCACCGTCCATGCCTGATCGCTCTGAAGTTGAAAGATTAATCTCGACTAGAAAGCAATGACCAATCATAATAAAATATGTTAAACTTGTAGAGTAATTCGCTATGATTGAGCTCCAGCAATCATGGCCTATGCAGGATGAAATCTTACCAATAGTGATTTTTGGATCTGGCTCAATTGTTAATGATGCTCATTTACCGGCATATAAGAATTCAGGATTTGAAATTAGGGGGATATATGATCCTGATTTGAGTAAAGCTGAAGGGCTAGCTGCAAAATATAATATAAATACTTTTGGAACGGTGCAGGAATCCATAGATCAAAAAGATGCGATCTTTGATCTTGCAACACCACCCGCTGCACCTCCTGAAATACTGAAACTTTTGCCTTATCATTCTGGTGTATTGATTCAAAAACCGATAGGTAGCAATTTAATTAATGCAACTGAGATTCTTTCTATCTGCCGAGAGCGATCCCTCAAGGCTGCCGTTAATTTTCAATTACGTTTTTCACCCATTATGCTGGCATTATATAATGCTATTGATAAAGGCATGTTAGGAAAGTTGGTAGATTTTGATTTATGGTTAGCTTTGGACACTCCATAGGGACTATGGAAATTTCTGGAAAATTGCCTCGAGTAGAAAGTTTACTTCATTCAATCCATTATTTTGACTTTATCCGGTCTATACTTGGAAGTCCAAAGGGTGTGAAGGCTAAAACCATTGGTCACCCCTAAGCTAAGACTTCCAATACCAGAACTGCTGCTATTTTGGATTATGGAGAAGAAACTAGATGCGCTCTCACTATAAACCATAATCATAGTTTTGGCCGCAAATTTCAGCCCTGTGAATTTCGAATTTGTGGCACCAAAGCGGCAGCCTATATCCATCTAGGAGTAACCTTCAACTACCCTTTAAGAGAACCAGATGTTCTAGAAATAAATACTGGGGAGGATTGGTTTAAGGTTCCCTTAAAAGGATCATGGTTCACTGAAAGCTTTGAAAATCGTATGGCACAACTCTAAAGGTTTGTAACCGGAGAGGAGGACACACTCATAGCCTCAGTCGAAGATGCCTGAAATACTAGGGCGTTGGTGGAAGCTGCCTACGAGAATAGCAATAATATAGGAACTTCCCTGGAAATATGTCCTAAGCAATGAGTTGTTGGCTTTAAACATCAAATAATAAAGTTAGGATTTTATCCTGAGCTTATTCAATAATGCCAAGAATAGTTCCAACCTCTACTAGTTCTCCCTCTCTTGCATTAATTTTTGTCAGTGTGCCCCCAGATGGAGACTCTATTTCTAGTGAGGTCTTAGTTGTTGAGATAACTACCAGTACTTCTCCTTCTGAAACTTGCTCACCTTCATCAAGCATCCACTCACTAATCTCGGCTTCAGAGACTTCGTTACCCAGGTTTGGCACCAAAATATTTGTTGTCATAATAAGATTCTCCTATGTTCGTTAAAGACCTTGACTCGCTAACTGCGCAACATCCCAACCCCGGATACCCCTCTTGTTCACCCTTTTCTCTGGGAAAAATTCAGCAAATACAGAATCAAAGACATCATTTGTTTGAGGTGCATAGGTTTCTTCCATATCAGCACCCGGAGCAATCCAATTTGGAGATCCTAAAACTATTGGTGCCGCTTTTAGTTTATCAAAAGCCAATCGCATGACGTTCGTTGCAATAGTATTAGAGAAACTACCTCTTTCTACCGCTTCAGATACTATAAGTAACCGGCCTGTCTTATTTACTGACGTTATCAAGTTTTTATAATCAAAAGGTACTAATGTTCGAGCGTCAATCACCTCAGCACTTATCCCATGGGTTTGTATTTCCTGTGCAGCATCCAGCGTTGGATAAAGTGATGGACCGATAGTTAGTATTGTGACGTCATCCCCTCTTCGTCTTACAACGGCTTTTCCAAAGGGCAACTGGAAATAAGATTGAGGGACTCCTTTTTTAATAAAAATTTCAACGCGGTCATATAAGCGTTGACTTTCAAAAACTACAGTAGGATCATTTCCAGAAAGCGCAGTCGCCATCAAGCCTTTCGCATCATAGGGGGTAGCCGGATATACAATTCTGAGACCCGGTATATGAGTAAGGAGGGAAGTCCAATCTTGGGAATGTTGTGCTCCATACTTAGAACCTACCGAAGTTCGAAGGACAACTGGGAGCTTAATTTCACCTGCAGACATAGCTTGCCATTTAGCCAACTGATTAAAAATTTCATCGCCCGCTCGACCAATAAAATCTGCATACATTAATTCAATCAAAGATCGTCCTCCAGCAAGGGCATAACCAATCCCTGTAGAGACAATGGCTGCCTCTGAGATGGGAGCATTAAATAGCCGGTGATTTGGTAGAAAATCTGAGAATCCGCGATACACTCCAAATGCACCACCCCATTCTCGACACTCCTCCCCATAAGCAATCAAAGATTTATCATGTATCAAATGATGTAAAATTGACTCTGACAGTCCATCCCTTAAAGTTATTGCTCGCATACCAGATAGCAGGGATCCATCTTTCCCAAAACCAAATCTAGATTTCTTTTTAATGGACTGCTGTTGCTTGGACTCCGAAGGGTCCATTAATAAATCGTCAGCAAGATGTGTTAATACAACACTTTCTCCATTAAAAGTCATATTGCCGATAACTGTGGGGTTGTTTTTTATATCTATCGCAGGCACTAAATTTCTATCAACAACTACACTGGTTATGGCTTCTATCTGCTTAGTTACTGAATCTTTCAATTGGATCAATGAAGTGTCAGTAAGAAGACCCTCAGAAATCAATTTTCTTTGAAAAGATTCAACTGGGTCATATAGTTTCCAGGCCTTAATTTCATCTCTTGACCGATAAGCATTTGCATCAGTCGTTGAATGACCAGAGAACCGATAACACTCAATATCAAGCAATGCAGGGCCCTTACCTTTTTGGATAATTGCACGCTTTCGTGAAACGGCATCAGCAACTGCAAGCGGATCAGCGCCATTCACTGTTTCAGCATGAAACTGATCAGCATTTAGACCCGCGCCAATACGCGCAAGCCGATCCCAGGCCATAGTTTCACCCATTGTCTGTCCACCCATAGCATAAAAATTATTGGTAAAACAAAATAGAACAGGAGGGTTTCTGTCGAAGGGTGATGACCAGAGAGTTTTGAATTGACCCATCGCAGAGAAATTCATAGATTCCCAAACAAGCCCGCACCCGGTACTCCCATCACCAAGATTAGCCACACAAATTCCATCACCTTGGCTTAAATGAGTAAATAATGCGGCTCCAACCGCTATACCAGCAGAACCCCCAACAATAGCATTATTTGGATAAGCTCCAAAAGGAGTGAAAAAGGCATGCATTGACCCACCCATACCCCTATTGAAACCAGCATCACGCATAAATATTTCAGCTAGAATCCCCATCAATAAAAACATTTCAGGATCATCACCAAATTCTGATTCCAATTGATGATGTACCAAGGATAGGAGCTTGCCATCCTTATGGCTCCTCATTATTTTCTGAAGTCTCTCCTTATCCAAATTAGCTATGGCAGAAAGTCCTTTAGCAATAATTTCTCCATGACTACGATGTGAACCAAAAATTTTGTCTTGCGGTGCAAGCGCTGCTGCTGAACCTACTACAACTGCTTCTTGTCCTACAGATAGATGAGCTGGCCCCTTGTAGAGATATTCAATTCCTTTATAGGATCCAGTTGATTTGAAAGAATGGAGCATTGACTCAAACTCTCTGACTATAAGCATATGACGTAGGAATTCGATGAGTTTGAGATCACCCCAATATTTCCTTTCATCCACAAATTTTTTGTTGTACTGGTGAACCAGTATTTCTGCAGGTCGCAGCTTCTCTCCTGAAAGAGTGCGTTCCGGATCTATATTAAGCTGTTTTGTCATTAGGTTATCTCGTTTCTATTTTTTGAGACTCAATCTTTAG
>CACIIZ010000078.1 GCA_902586855.1 uncultured Alphaproteobacteria bacterium
TTTTTTTATAGTAATGCTAGGGGCAGGCATCGATGACTTTCTAAAAGGTGAATTGAGGAATAGTAAGGGTCTTTTTGAACATAAAGGATTCATATTTGGATTATGTGCCATAAGTTTGCTGTCAATCCTTCCGGTAATTTATAAGAAGTTCAAAAGTAAAGAATAACTTTTGTGTCGCCGCTATTGGGGTATAAGAGGGGAATTACACTCTAATCAATTAATTTCTCCTTGCCTCTCCATTCTTCAAAATGTAGTTGTAGCGGAATGCACCGGTAGCTCAGCTGGATAGAGCACCTGACTTCGAATCAGGTGGTCGGGGGTTCGAATCCCTCCCGGTGCGCCACATCCAAGGACCAAGAAGCTCTGTCCAAGGTTCGTGAACCATGAACTTTGGTTTAGGTAAGGTTGCAGGTAGCTTTCATCATAAGTTCAGAAATGCACTTGTTAGAACAGGAAAGCTTGTGAAGCCAAACCGCCCTTCTTTTTCGGCCTTAGTGAGTTGTCCTCTCCAATCTTCCACATGGCTCTTCGATACTCCTTGTTTTAACGCAAATAAGCTAATCGTTTCCTCGATGTAGCGGGCGGGAGAGTTTTGATCTCGGTGAGTGATAAGGAAAGCGAGAGATTTGTTTCTTATGTCGCGGTATCCAAGCTGATTAAGCTTTCCAGGAAGTTCCATAGGTAGCATTTGATGGCTACAGTGTGCTCTAAATGCATCATGTATGCGGTCGTTCAATTTTTCCTCAGCACCAAAAAACTTGAAATGATCCCAAAGAATAGAAATATTTACAAATGCGCCACCCGGTACGAGTACTCGTGTTGTCTCGGTCAAAGCTGCATCGATATTTTCGATGTATTCGAACGTTTGGGTCGAAGTGACTGAGTTGCACGAGTTCTGTTCCAAGCTTATTTCATCGGCATAGCTGTTAAGTAGTGTTACGTTTTCAAATTCTGAACATCTAGCACGAGCCTGAGCCACCTGATCTTTACTAGGATCAAGTCCATAAATGTGGCCCTGCCCACCAGCGGCTTTGGCAAGATGTTCTAGTAAATGCCCTCCTCCACAACCGATATCTATAATTTGGTCGCCGGGGCTGATCATCAGAGTTTCCAAAATCGCCTGTCGTCGAGAGATACCCGCAATGCTAGACGCCATAAGTCTCTGTAACTTTCCTAGATCACTTGAAAATTCCATATTCCGGTCTCCATGTTTAAAAAATGTTGTCAGCTCTAGCATTCATGAGCGCATTACAATGCCTTTTGGATCATAGGGTGAGGGAGGTATGATCCTTGCGCCACGTTCTTTTCCAACAACATGTATGACGAATTCTTGACCTTCATTTGCAAGTTCATGATTAACTAACCCCATTGCTAGAGATTTGTTTACTCTATGACCGTACCCACCGGATGTCACAAAACCAACTCTTTGCTCATTTGCCCAAATGGGTTCAAAACCGCTGGCGTCAGCATCCATAGAATCAACTTCTAGAGTGATTAGTTTCTGATCAGGTCCAGCTACAGTTTTTTCCTTATAAGCTGGCTTTCGGCCAATAAAATCTTCTTTTTGCCAATCTATCCAACGATCGAGACCAGTCATTCCTGGTGTATAACCCTGGGTAAATTCAGCTGACCAAATGCCAAAGCTTTTTTCAAGTCTCATGGAGAGAAGCGCATTAAAACCATACTCGTGAAGACCAAATTCCTTCCCTTTTTGAATTAAAGTTCGACGTAGGGCGATATGATCACCCATCTTACAATTAATTTCATAACCTAGTTCTCCTGCGACAGATATTCTACCTACTTTTGAACGGACTAATCCAATATCAAAATTTCCACATCCCATGAAAGTTAATGCTTCTATTCCATCTTCACATAGTTGACTAATCATTTCTCTTGATTTAGGTCCAGCAAGAGAGAACCCACAATAATCTTCTCCCAGATCTCTAATGCTAACTCCTTCAGAAATATGATGAGAAAACCATCTCATGTGCCATGCTCTCAAATAATAAGATCCCATTATCCACCAGGTGCCATCTCCCCAATTAAAGATGCTTAGGTCTCCCTTTAGCCTTCCAGTTTGGCTAAGCATAGGCGCTAAAGCTGATTTCCCAGGTTTTGGAAGTCTGGAAGCAAAAATCTTGTTTAGCCATTTTTCTGCATTTGGGCCTTTGACCTCAAAACGTGAGAAACCAGAAATATCTAAAAGTCCGACCCCGTCTCTGACTTTAAGGCATTCCTTCTCAACAATTTGAAAAGCATTTGACCGCTTAAGAGAGGGAGTTTCTTGAAATCCCTTATTCGCGAAATAGAGTGGTACTTCCAGATCCCAGCTCACACCCCATTTGCAGCCTGCCTCTGTCATGGCGTCATGTGAGGGAGTCATCTTTAAGGGTCTTCCTGCAGGCAATTGTTCATTTGGATAGGTCATTACAAACCTTCTAGAGTAAAATTGACCAGTTGTTTGGCGTATATATTCCTTATTTTCGGCAAATTTCCCATAGCGAGAAACATCCATTCCATAAACATCTGCTTCGGGTTCTCCCTCTATCATCCATTCAGCTAAAGATTTACCAACGCCTCCACCCTGAAGAAATCCTGCCATAACAGCACACGCACACCAATAGCCAGGTTTTCCAGGGACTGGTCCCATGAGAGGATTGCCATCTGGTGAAAAAGTAAACGCACCATTTACCCAGGTTTTGACACCTACTTCTTGTAAACATGGATAACGTTCAAACCCAAGAGTAATCTCGTTCTCGATACGATCTACCTGTTCTTGAAAAAGCTCCATTCCATAATCCCAGGGAGCTCCATCCATTGCCCAGTGCTCATGATTAATCTCATAAATACCAAGGAGGACTCCTTTTTGATCTTGTCTAAGGTACGTAAATCCTTCTAGGTCTACAGTCATTGGAACTTCGAAATCCAATTCTTCAACTGCAGGAATGTTATCGGAAATTAGATAGTGATGCTTTAATGGAGAAACAGGTAGTTCTATTCCTGCCATACGTCCTACTTGTTTAGCCCAAAGACCCGCTGCATTTACCACATATTCACAAGTTGTGGTTCCCTTTTCTGTAACGACTTTCCATCCTTCTTTTGTTTGTTCTAAAGATTCAACTTTAGTATTCTCATGATATTCTGCCCCTCTTAACCGAGCTGCAGCAGCATAGGCTTTAACAGTACCGGTAGTGTCCAGGTAGCCCTCGCGATCAGCCCACATCCCTCCGAGTAAACCTTTAGTTGACATAATAGGATTAAGTTTTCCGGCTTCTTCAGGAGTTACTAAACGACAGTCTTCTATTCCGATAGATTGGTACACTCTATATGCAGATTGTAGCCATTCCCACCTTTCCGGGGTGCCAGCCATAGTGAGGCCACCAGTCATGTGCAGTCCTATGTCTTGACCACTTTCCCTTTCTACTTGAGGTAATAAGTCAATTGTATAAGCTTGAAGTGCTGACATATTAGGATCAGCATTGAGTGCGTGTATACCTCCAGCTGCGTGCCAAGAGGAGCCAGCACTTAAAACTGAGCGTTCTAGCAGGCAGACATCTTTCCAGCCTAATTTTGATAGATGATAAATCACTGAGGCTCCAACAACCCCACCACCAATAACGACAACTCTATACTGTGACTTCATATCAATACCTCTAATTAGTAGTTAGGAAAAATATAGGTTCAGTAAAAATTAAAGATAATTTTGTGTCAAGAAGATACAGATTCTTAAAATACGAACCAATATAGTTTAAGCAAGGATTCAGTTTAATGCTGTTACAAAGCTAAAAATTAGCACTCACAAATTTGATTGTATTAAGGCTAGGTTTATTTATTATTTTTTCTACAGTTAAAAGCTTTTAATTGAGTTCTTTTGCGATTTTTTTCGCTTTTCAAGGAATTTTTGAACAAATTAGTGCGTAGGAAAACTGAGGAACAATGACTAATCGTAAAAAGGGTCTGATCATCACCTCATTGGGGGTATTATTTGTAGTACCTGATTCTCTATTTGTAAGACTAATAGACAGCGATCCTATGATCATAGCCTTTTGGCGTGGTGCTATTGCTGGAAGCCTCATTTTTCTTGCTCTAGTAATTTCGAATGGGATTTCAGTTTTTAAGCCAGTGCTAAAGTCAGGTTTTCCAGGGGCCCTATACATTATACTCATTGGATCAACCACCCCAGCTTTTGTTTTTGCCGTGACTTATACAAGTGTAGCAAATGTGGTCTTTATTTTTGCTTCTATTCCCATTTTTGCTATGTTCTTCAGTTATGTTTTTTTGGAAGAGGTTATTCAATTTTCGACCGTTCTAACAGCCATTGTTGTTTTTTTTGGCCTTGCTATTATTGCATATGGATCGGGTTCATCCGAAGTTTCTTCTTGGAAAGGCGATTTATTAGCAGTTTACGTTTCAGCGGCCTATGCGGCCGCCCTGACTGCACTTCGCAAGCTGAAAGAAATTTCAATGGTGCCTGCTATTCCCATAGCTTACCTAGGAACTGCTTTGATACTTAGTTTATTTCACTTTCCGTTTGAAGAATTTGATGGAAATGGTCTCTTTTTCCTTGGCCATGGATTATTCATTGGGATTGCGACTTGGCTGTTAACACTTGGCCCAAGATATATTAGTTCACCTGAGGTGTCCTTATTAATATTATTAGAGTCTGTTCTTGCCCCACTTTTGGTCTGGCTGATAGTAGGGGAATTCCCAGGCGAATGGGCATTGGTAGGCGGTGCCATTGTCATTGTAGCATTATTTGTTTTTAATTTATTAAAATTGTTGGGGGAGAGAAATCGGCACGGCCCGAAGATCTTAGGCTAACAAAAGAGATTTTTAAAATGAATTGAATAAAATATATCAATGAGGTGAGGTAATGTCCTATAGTATTTCTGCATTAATCATGTTAACAGCTGGCCTAGGTATCCCCGTCCTGGCGTCGTTAAATGCCACCTTG
>CACIIZ010000079.1 GCA_902586855.1 uncultured Alphaproteobacteria bacterium
CAGTAGGTTTGGACATCGGAGCAAAAACGCCGAGTGAAATTGCTCTATCCATAATGGCAGAAATAATTTGCGTGCAAAGAAGATTTAACAACCATATTAAATAAGTTTAATTCATGTAAACTCAACTTTAGGTAATTTTTAATTGGCCAAAAATTTCAGAAAAAATGTGTCTAGTGTTATGCAGGTAGAAATCTTGATACTGGCTGCTGGTAAATCCAGTAGAATGAATGGTAAAAATAAGCTGCTAGAATGGGTGGGAACTTCAACCATCTTGGAACACGTAATCGTAGAATCTGTAAATAGCTTAGCAACTAAGGTTTCGGTAATTTTACCCTCAAAAGAGTCCCAACTATGGAGCATTGCACTCAATTATCCTGTGCACAAGCTTTTAGCTTGCCCTAGTCAAATTGGGATGGGATACTCTATCTCCCGTGGTATGATCAACATCAATGGAAGGCAACCAGATGGTGTGATAATTGTTCTGGCCGATATGCCAGAGATTAAAAGTGCACACTTAGATAATATGATTGAAGCTTTGACTAGAAATCCGACCAAAGGCATCGTTAGGGCAACGTCAATCAAGGGAAGACACGGAAATCCTGTATTGTTTCAAAAGAAATTTTTTGATCACTTAATTAACTTGAAAAATGATCAGGGTGGCCAAAGAATTATCGCTGATAATCGAGAATATGTTCAATATATTCAACTACCTGGAGATGCGGCCTTAATAGATCTAGACACTCCTGAACAATGGAGAAACTGGAAGAAAGGTTTGTGAGTAAGTTCTTTTCTGAGAAACTCAAAAAATCCTGGGAAATCTGCCCGATATTATAAGATACTAGGTAATTTGAGCTTATTTTTCCTTGCACAGTCAATGGCAATATCATATCCAGCATCAGCGTGTCGCATAACACCAGTCGCTGGATCATTCCATAAAACTCTCTCCAATCTTCCATCAGCATCTTTTGACCCATCACAACAAATGACCATACCAGAATGCTGTGAGAACCCCATTCCTACACCACCCCCATGATGCAATGAAACCCATGTAGCCCCACTTGCGGTATTAAGAAGTGCATTAATTAGAGGCCAATCGGAAACGGCATCAGAACCATCTTTCATAGACTCTGTTTCACGATTAGGAGATGCCACAGAACCAGAATCAAGATGGTCCCGCCCAATCACAATGGGTGCAGATAATTCACCGTTACGGACCATCTCATTGAAAGCGAGGCCAAGCTTATGTCGCCATCCTAGCCCAATCCAGCAGATACGAGCTGGTAATCCCTGAAATTCAATCCTCTCTCGAGCCATATTGAGCCATTTATGTAAGTGCTCGTCTTGTATGAGCTCTTTAACCTTCGCGTCCGTTTTATAAATATCTTCGGGATCACCAGACAAAGCGCACCATCGAAAAGGTCCTATCCCACGGCAAAAAAGAGGTCGGATATAAGCTGGGACAAACCCGGGAAAAGCAAATGCTTTTTCAAGACCCTCTTCCTTTGCAATTTGCCGAATATTATTTCCATAATCAAGTGTCGGTACACCCATATTCCAAAAATCTACCATAGCCGCCACATGTTTTTTCATTGAGGCCCTTGCGGCTCTCTCAACGCATCTAGGATCAGTTTCTTGTTTCTCGTGCCACTCTGCTATAGACCATCCCTGCGGCAAATAACCATGGATTGGATCGTGAGCACTAGTCTGGTCGGTTACAATATCTGGTCTGATACCACGTCGAACCAGTTCAGGAAATATATCGGCCGCGTTCCCGATCAAACCTACAGATTTTGCTTCTTTAGCACGAGTCCATTTCTTGATAAGAGAAAGAGCATCATCAAGCGTCTTAACTTTCTCATCAACGTAACGAGTGCGTAGACGAAAATCAGCTCGGCTTTCATCACATTCGACTACCAAACAACATGCACCTGCCATGACTGCAGCTAATGGTTGCGCACCACCCATTCCCCCGAGGCCTCCAGTCAAGATCCACTTACCCGAGAGATCCCCACCATAATGCTGACGCCCTGCTTCTATGAAAGTTTCATATGTTCCCTGAACAATACCCTGTGTACCGATATATATCCATGAGCCCGCTGTCATCTGACCGTACATGGCTAAGCCTTTTTTATCCAATTCATTGAAATGCTCCCAAGTTGCCCAATGTGGGACAAGATTTGAATTAGCTATCAAAACCCTTGGTGCATCTGTATGGGTCTTAAAGACCCCGACCGGTTTACCTGATTGGATTACAAGTGTTTCATTTTCTTCCAAGTCTTTCAAACTAGCAACGATTTGGTCAAAGTCTTTCCAGGTTCTAGCGGCTCTCCCAATTCCACCATAGACAACTAATTCATGAGGGTTTTCAGCCACATCAGGATGTAAATTGTTCATGAGCATTCTCATCGGTGCTTCCGTTAACCAACTTTTAGCCGTAATTTCCTTTCCAGTTGCTGGAAAAACATCACGGATGTTTTTATGAATTTCTGACATTAAATTTTTCCTTTAATTGTGTTCGATCGTTTTCCAACTGGTTAGTATGAGTATGAAAATTTCTTTCCCGCGTGGGTTGAATTCTTGGCACTCCATATGACACCTTGTAAGAGAACTTTTCCACAAAAGCTGGTTGGAAAGGTTCATTAGGCTGACCCGATGTGAGGATGCAATTTACAGTTATTTGGTGAATTGGGCTCATTATACAATTTCTGGAAAATTGATTTTAGTGGCATCTATAATCGCATTGGTTGACACCAAATAAGCTGCCTGTGCTAAATCTGAAGCTAGATAGCGGTCAGTCTGAATAGGGGCAACATCGACGCGAAGGCGCTCTAATACTGAATTTAATGGGATGCTGGTCTTTAATGGCGCCCTGAATTCAATTCCTTGCGCACCACATATCAACTCAACACCCAGGATATTGTTGAGATTCCTTGTCATTTTAATTAGACGTCTTGCTCCATGAGCGGCCATGGATACATGATCTTCTTGGTTCGCACTGGTTGGGGTGCTATCTGTTACACAAGGATTCGCAAGATGCTTATTCTCACTCATGAGAGCAGCAGTGGTAACTTCTGCCATCATCAATCCTGAATTCAACCCAGGGTTTGGTGTTAGGAATGGTGGGAGATTATGGCTCAATGCTGGATCTACCATCAAGGCAACGCGTCGTTGAGAAATTGCCCCAATTTCTGCGATAGCAAGTGCTATCATATCGGCAGCAAAGCCTACAGGTTCGGCATGAAAATTTCCCCCAGAAACAATACGATTGGAATTAGTTAATACAAGGGGATTATCTGTTGCTGCATTGGCTTCAATTTTGAGGGTATTGGAAGCTTGACGTAATACATCCATAGCTGCACCCGTTACCTGTGGCTGGCAGCGAATACAATAAGGATCCTGAACCCTTGTATCCCCTTCTCTATGGCTCTCCCTTATGTCAGAACCATCTAAAAGAATTCTTATGCTAGCGGCTGCTTCGCATTGCCCGCGATGGCCACGCAGATCATGAACCTCAGATTGCAGCGGCGCCGTGGATCCCATAATAGCATCGGTAGACATTGCCGATGTAATCAACGACGTTTTCGCTGCATGCCAAGCTTCAAAAAGGCCCGCAAGGGCAAAGGCAGTTGAAAACTGCGTACCATTTATCAAGGCCAAGCCTTCCTTGGGGGCCAGGGAGATTGGAGTTAAGCCAGCTTTGGCCAATGCATCAGCACCTGCCAGAATACTCCCACCATATTCTGATTGTCCTTCTCCAATCATAGCTGCAGTCATATGCGCCAATGGAGCTAAATCTCCAGAAGCCCCCACTGATCCCTGTCCAGGAATCACAGGAATTATGTCTTTTTGTATCATTTGCTGCAGTAATTCAACGAGTTCCCAACGCACGCCAGAAGCACCACGCCCAAAGGACAGAAGTTTGAGCGTCATCATTAATCTGATAATTTTTTTCTGTATGGATTTACCTACACCACAGCAATGACTTAAGATAAGATTTCTCTGTAAAGTTTCTGAGTCCGACGCATTAATTTTGATATTAGCTAGCTTCCCAAAACCTGTGTTAACACCATAAACTGGGGCCTCACCATTTGCAGCAATTTCGATCTGTTTGCAGGCCTCTTCGATAGGGGAACGACAGGACAGATCTAGTTTTGAGATTTTTCCATTCCAGTAAATGTCTCTCAATTGACCAAGAGATACCTGGCCCGGTTTCAAGATCAATTCAGTCAATTTTTCCTCCAAAAACTCTGTGACTGAGAGAGTTAAAACCGACTCGGTATGATAGTTCTGCGGGATGTTTAATATTCCAAACTGCTAAATCGGCTCGTTTACCGACCTCAATAGATCCAGTATCATTTACGCCAAGGGCTCTTGCAGCGTTTGCTGTCGCGCCTGCCAATGCTTCTTCTGGCGTCATTTGAAACAAAGTACAAGCCATGTTCATGGCTAAGAGCAGCGATGAAAGAGGAGAAGAACCAGGATTACAATCTGTGGCGATTGCCATCGTTACTCCATGTTCGCGCATAACCTCAATTGGTGGAGCCTGCATTTCCCTTAACGTGTAGTAGGCACCGGGTAAAATAACTGCACAGGTACCAGCTCCAGCCATGGCAATTACCCCCTCTTCATCAATATATTCAATGTGATCGGCGGATAAAGCTCCATAAGAAGCTGCTAGCTTTGCACCTCCTAAATTAGATAATTGCTCTGCATGGAGTTTAACACAAATGCCAAGTTCCTTGGCTACATCAAACACACGAGCAATTTGATAGGGTTGAAAAGCAATACTTTCACAAAAGCCATCCACATAATCCACTAATCCATCAGAATGTGCTTTGCGAAGAGTAGGTATACAAACGTTGTCAATATAT
>CACIIZ010000080.1 GCA_902586855.1 uncultured Alphaproteobacteria bacterium
CATATGATGCTTCACTAATGACTCCTTCAGGAGCAATTTTAATGTCACCTGGAAAATTGTTAAGAAGGGGCGAGCAAGAAATTCATCGTAATTTTTATGATAAACTTAAAATACCAGTTATCGGTATAGTTGAAGCTGATGGGTTTGCAGAGTCTGGTGACACATTGTGGCTAGATGAAAAAACACTTTTGATTGGTAGAAGTTTTAGAACAAATTGGTCAGGCATTGAACAAATAAAGGAGATATTGAAGCCCCAAGACATTAGTATTCATGTATTTGATCTTCCTGTTTATTCAGGTAAATCAGCGTGCTTGCATCTTATGTCTCTAATTAGCTTAGTAGACAGCTATACAGCACTGGTATGCTTGCCACTTTTGCCCGTTGGTCTGTTGGATTTACTCGAGAAAAGAAATTTTGTGATCCTAGAGGCTCCTTTTCAAGAATTTGAGGAAAGTAAAACGCTTAGCACCAATGTATTGGCAACGAAACCGAGACAATGCATAATGCTTGATAGTGTTCCAGAAACTCGAGCGGTCTTACGAGATGCTGGCATAGAAGTACAAGTATTTGAGGGCGATGCTCTCTGTATTGGATGTGAGGGTGGCCCCACGTGTCTTACTAGACCTTTACTAAGATCATTTAGTTGATTAATGATTCCCACTAAGGAAGCAAAATTTTTGTCACTTTGAGCCCAATAATTCTTGTTGATGGTTTTGACATTCCTGACTTGCAAGCATTATCACTGTATCGTACGTCTTTGGTAATAGAATCGAGCAGTGTAAGAGCTTTAAACTTTTGGGAATCTTCAACTTCAGTAATATTTCAAAGATTTTCTGGCTGAGTTTGTGTGGTCAGAATATTTTGATCGCAAACTTAGCCATATAGCTTCAATCTCTTATAAAGGTCTCAGCTATGAATCATATTTTAACAAGTTGAAAGTTTGACAAAAATTTAATAATCCTGTCCAGTTTGAATTATGAAAGGCCAGTTGAATAAATTGAAATAAAATTTATTGTGCACTTACCTTGATAGTCTTTGACCAAAGTTTTCCGCCTCAAAGTAGAAGATTTATTTAATTTATCGAAACAGGTTTAAAAGCAGTTGGTTTCGCTAGATCCTTAGAAACAGTCAGAGTTAGTTTTTCAGTAATTAATCGAGCTAGATAAGATTAAAATTGTTTTCAATCCAGCTACTGGGAAGTTGGGATCCTAGCCCAACTTCCTGCCACAAACTTTTACCTAAAGAATTCCCTATAAGGGTGTTGGTCTTTTCTCTAATTTTTCGCTCCCTCATTTCAATAGGAAAATCTTGTCCAAGATCATATTGGCTACTAAAAATTTTTCCTGAATAAGTTTGCAGTGTAACCTTTGCCGCAGTTTCTGTTATTGCTAAATCTGAACTAACACTTACTCTCTCAGCTATTTCGACAAGTGATGATTTTTGGCAAATGGTATCAGAGAAAGTTTCTAAACTAGTTGTATCATATCCAGAAACCACCAATGCAACCATCAGTTTAAAACTAAATTTAGCTTGGAGTCCAGTTTTTGGTTTTTCAATGTTGCAGATATCCAAATAACGTGGGTTTACCTTTAAGTATATCTTTTCTATATCCTCTGGCATAATGGTGTTTTCTTTGAGCATAGCCAGCAATGCCTCAATAGTTGCATGTGTCCCGTGGCAAGAAGCATGAAATTTGTGGGTAATGTTCTCAAAAGTAAAGGACTTGCCCAGTCCAGCAAATGCCTTTTGACAAAAATCACTATCATGGGTGGCTCCAAAGCCCAACGGTTCTTCTAGAGCGTTAGACGCTGACACGAAACCCTTTTTTGCTAATAATGCAGCTTCAACTCCACTTGATGCCGCTATTCCCGCCTGAAAAGGTTTTCCCATAGTACCGAATTGCGCTCTTATGCCGCTTGCGCGGGATGCCACTATCCCAATCGCGTTTTTGGCCTGCTCAGTGTTGAGATCTAGGATATGTGAAACAGCCATTGCAGCCCCGAAAGCTCCTGCTGTGCCTGTAATATGAAACCCCTTCGTATAATGTTTTTTCCCCAACCAGATCCCAATCCTTATGGTCAATTCTATTCCTATGAGTGTTGCATCATAGAATTTTTCAGTATTTGCTTTGATTTTGTCAGAAATAGCTAATGAAGCAGGTACAATGACTGCAGATGGATGACCAAAAGATGCAAAATGGGTGTCGTCATAATCTAGGGAATGCCCAGCGACCCCGTTAGCATATGCCGCTGATCTGGAGGGCAAACGATTTTCCAAGCCAATTACAACACTCTCACTAGAACCTCCAGTTTCTTTTTCCAGTTCTCGGATTAATTTTGAAACGGGCTCATTCCTTCCAGCTACTGCGACTGCTATCCAGTCTACCACCGAAAGTCGAAGTAGTCGTTTGGTGGAATTTGGAATATCCTTTAAATGATTTGTAGTTGCAAATTGAACTAACTGACCAGTGATCTCGCTATTCTTGTTCAAACTAGCTCTCCATTTAAAGCTTTTTCAGTGAATATGATTTTCTAATGGGGCGCGACTTCATAATAAAATTAGCATATAGTGCTGGGAAGAAAAATAAATAATTGCTTAAGTGTTCAGTTAATTCAGACATGCATACGTGGATGGATCACTATCTAGCAATGGTTACTATATAGATGTTCCATCTTAGGATTAAAGTTTATATTCAGATAAATAATTAATGTAATTTTATACAATTGCCGCTCAGATGCAGCTCAGATAGTAAAACGTGGCGTTTCTATTGAAGAAAATTTCCCTTACCTAGGCCATGGGTCAGCTCAACTTACTGAGAGGGTAAATGCAAAATATTTCCCCATTTTTGGAGAGAGTCCAAAAGGGACATTATTATCAAACTCAAGATTTTAACGTTGACTGCTATTGGGGTTTTATGAACCTGTCGTTCCTGAGATCATTAATTGCGGTCCGTAATTCTTCTTGAGTGTTCATAACAATGGGACCGTGCCAAGCAATGGGTTCCTGTATTGGTGTGCCGGCTATTAACAAGAATCTAATTCCTTGTTGTCCTGCCTGGACCACAATTTCATTTCCTGTTCCAAATTGAACTAAAGTTCTATTTCCTGACATGTCTCGTATGTGAAGTTCTTGTCCTAGCACTTCTTTTTCTAGTAGAATGCCTTTTGGTGTTGAAGAATCAGCAAATTTTCCCTCACCTTCAAAAATATAAGCGAATGTGTTTCTGTAAGTATCAACTTTAAATGACTTTCGACGATCAGATAGGACGCTGATATCAAGATAGAGTGGATCGGAAGCAATACCGTCAACTGGTCCTCTCTTGCCCCAGAACTTACCCGTGATTACCTTTACTTCTGTTCCATCATCATCGACAATTTTGGAGATATCTTTGCTTTGTACATCTTGGTATCGTGGATTTTTCATTTTAAGATTTTTTGGGAGATTAGCCCAAAGTTGGAAACCGTGCATTTGCCCTCGGGCATTCCCTTTTGGCATCTCTTGATGCATAATACCCGAACCGGCAGTCATCCACTGTACATCACCATTGGTTAAGGTTCCACTGTTACCCAGGCTATCACTATGGGTTACTGACCCGCTGATTACATATGTGATTGTTTCGATACCACGATGTGGGTGCCAGGGAAAACCAGCTAAATATGATTGAGGATTATCATTTCGAAAATCGTCAAAAAGTAAAAATGGGTCATGGGTTTCTGGAGAATTGAAGCCAAAAGCTCTATGCAAATGAACCCCTGCTCCCTCTACGGTGGGTGTTGCATTACTTGTAGTTATCGCTGGTCTGATTGACATTTTTAACCTCCAATATTTTTTCTCAATTAAACTCTACAGCGTGTCATTTCTCCACTAGATGTACCTGATGGGCTTATTGGCAAAAATGAAGAGGCCAAGTTAAAGAGTATTACAGGTACATTTAAAATGATATTATCTAGTTATTCAGTACTGTGACAGATGAAAGTAGCTTTTATTTATATTCTTTTAATTGTAGTATCAAATGATTGAGATCTGGTAGGATGAACATCAAAGAAATTTCTACTAATCTAGTACATAAGTCAGTTATTGTAACTGAAAGAGTTTATGCGAAATATAAACCCAACTTCATGAAAAATCTTCATCTGTTCTGGGTGAAGCTATCAATTTCTGAGATCGGAATAGCATTATATTTCTAGAATAGTTATTTTTGTCTAGTAAGTCATTGATTTTAAATGATAAAAAATGGCACGCCCTAGGGGAGCGTTTATGTAATGATTTCAATAACTTAGACGATATGAGTCACGCCATTTGTTGCAAAGTATTTCACTTTTCAGATTTATTTTAGTAAATATAAATGTAACTGAAAACTTATCGATATAATTATTTTAATTAGCGTGTTCCCAAGGCTTATTTAGATTTACTTTAAAGTTTATTCTTCTGTTTTTTGGTTCTGATTTTGGTTCTTGATAATTTATTATTGGTTTAGTATCTCCATATCCTAATGGAATAAAAATATCAGACAACTCATACTTTGCTTTATGATGGTCTGTTATTGCATTAGCAACTGAAGCAGCTCTCAATAGAGATAAATCAAGATTATCTCTTATACCATTCCTAGCTTTAAATGGTAAATTGTCAGTATGCCCTTCCACATAGATTTCTTTAATCTCAGGTATTAACCCGTTTATACAATTTTGATTTTTTGTAGCATTTGTTTTAGAGCATGTAATTGGTAACATAATTGATTGTGATATTTTTGATAATGATTGTATAGAGTTTGTATCTAATATATGAGAGCCACTACTAAACCCTAAAAAATCAGAAGATATAGAAATTGTACCCATTTTAGGATTTGATTTATGGATTACAC
>CACIIZ010000081.1 GCA_902586855.1 uncultured Alphaproteobacteria bacterium
GATGCTATACCAAAAGTTGCGACAGGCGCATTCCCAGTGGGATTTGCTGACATCAATAGTATTGTGAAATTTTTGGACAAGAATCCTGGGGCCCCCGTAACTGCTGTCATGATGGTTTATGACAAACCCCCTTTTGCGATTGTTGGGAGAAAAAGCCTCGGCGTAAATAAACCAAAGGATCTTGAAGGTAGAACCTTAGGAGCTCCACCCCCAGATGGCGCCTGGGCCCAATTCCCTGCTTTTGCATCAGCAAATAATCTTGATATGGATAAAATCACTGTTGAACCAGTAGGGTTTCCTACAAGAGAACCCATGCTTGCCGAAAAAAAGGTCGATGCCATTACAGGATTTTCTTTTTCAATGTTCCTAAATTTGGTTCGTTTGGGTGTTCCAGAAGACGATATTTCCGTTTTATTGATGGCAAACCATGGATTGGAATTGTATGGAAACTCTATAATTGTAAATACGGATTTTGCTACGAAAAATCCAGAAGTAATTACCGGGTTCCTACGAGCAGTAGCAAAAGGCTGGAAAGAAGCTATTAAAAATCCGCGTGATGCTGTGAAGAGTATGATCAAAAGGAATCCTGCAGCAGACTTGGAGCTAGAAACTCGTCGATTGCGATTAGCTATTGAGGGGAACGTTGTAACTGAACACACAGAGGCAAATGGGATGGGAGGCATAGAATCCTCTCGAATGGAACGTGCCATTCAACAGCTGGCTGAAAACTATCAGTTTGAAAACAGTCCGCAAATAAGCCTATATTTCACTGACAAATTTCTTCCAAAAGACGGTAGCTTAAACCTAAAGTAGTCAACTTTTATGGGTGGCGATTATTGCCACCCTCAACAAATTTATATGCATATCGAGTTAAGAAATATTTCCCACGCATTCCAACTGGAAACAGGCTTGTTACCAGTTTTACAAGAGTTGTCTTTTACAATTTCTAAAGGAAAATTTGTATCAATCGTTGGGCCATCAGGATGTGGCAAGTCGACAATCACGAGATTGGCAAGTGGATTGTTAAAGCCAAATCATGGGGAAGTTTACATCTCAAATGAACTTGTTTCTTCACCGAGATCAACAGTAGGTATGGCATTTCAAAATCCCGTCCTCTTAGAATGGAGAAATGTTCTGGACAATATAGTTCTTCCTTTGGAGATAGTATCTAGAGAAATGCCTAAGGCAGGCAGAAAACAAAGGGCGCGAAACCTCCTCAAACTCGTAGGCCTGGAGGAATTTGAAAAAAGCCGTCCTTCTGAATTGTCTGGAGGAATGAAACAGAGAGTATCACTCTGCAGAGCTCTTGTTCACAAACCTGAAGTATTAATTTTGGATGAACCGTTTGGAGCCCTAGACGCCTTCACTAGGGAAGACCTTTGGCAAACAATGCTTACTCTAAAGAGAGAAGAGTCATTCACCTGCATACTCATAACTCATGATTTGCGTGAGGCAGTATTTTTAGCAGACGAAGTACTTGTTTTGTCTGGGAGGCCCGCCACACTTCAATATAAGCTAGATGTGAGCTTAGGAGACAATAGAAAACTAACGGACTTGTATACAAGCCAAACAACTAAATCCTTAGCAATGCTCAGGAATCAAATCAAAATTGCTCAGGAAAAACAAATAAACCATGAAAAATTCTGCTAAATTCATAATTCCCATACTGAGCCTCCTGTTTTTCTGTATATTTTGGGAGTGGCTTGTCTGGATTAATGGCTGGCCAAATTACAAGATGGCATCTCCATCAGATTTGTGGCCAGCCTTTTGGAAATTCCGCTGGTTATTTCTAAGCTATGGATGGGACACACTTTGGCGCACCGTAGTAGGACTATCACTTTCTGTTCTAGTTGGTCTTGGTTTTGGGATTATAATGGGTTTTTCAAAAACCATGCGGATAGCTTTATATCCACTTCTTGTTGGCTTTAACGCCATACCAAAGGCAACTGTAGTTCCAGTAATCGCTTTAATGTTTGTTGGCATGCACGATATGAACACAATTCTAATTGTTATCTTAATTTCTTTTTTCCCTATAGCAGTTTCAATAGCTGTTGGCCTGTCGACTTTAGAACCCGAGTACAAAGACATTTTATTGTCACTTGGGGCTTCCAGATTTGAAATTTTCTACAAGATTGCTTTACCAAAGACGTTACCAGAGTTTTTTGGTGCGTTAAAAGTTTCTACCACTTTAGCGTTTATCGGGACTAATCTGATGGAAATCATTGAACCACACGGTAAAGGTCTGGGCCATCTTTTCGACAGTGGTAAAATAAGTGCAGATTATCCGTTAATGTTTTCTGTCTTAATCGCCCTAGCTTTATTAGGCATTTTCCTTTTCTATATTGTCGTACTTTTTGAGTCGGTCTTCGCGGGATGGGCAGAACGAAATTAAGTTACTAGGAAAAAGTCTTTATAGCACCTGGGGACAAATCTAACTAATCTTTTTTGCAAACAGTCTTATATATAGTTGCGTAATCTGAAGCGATAGATGTATAGAATGCACCCCTTTCTTCGTTTTTCTTTTTCCACTCTTTATCTGCCAGAACGGTAAATAGGCCAATAGCATTATATAAATCTCTGCATGATTTTTCTGACCATGCCTGTTCTTTTCTCTCACCCCAAACAGAAAAAACTGCTAGGACAAAACCTGAAACCAAAACTATTTTTGTTAAATTTGCAACTAACATGACCGAAACATATATTAGTCAATCTTAAAGACATTTATATTCTATTTGAGGCAAGATTACTTAGTAAATGCTTTATAAGTAATACTGCCAACCACTCTAGGAAAATCTAACGTCCTCAGAAAAGAAATTCTCTAAAGATCCCAGAGTGCCATAGCATTGTCCCAAAATAAAGATTTCTTTTCGTCTTTAGTCCATTCACTGGTAATAGCATATGTAACAGCGACCCAAGTTTCGATCCCTCCACCCAGGTTGCAAACTGGACTGTCACTACCCCAAACTATTTTCTTGTCTCCAAAAGCCGACACCGTATGTTCAAAATAAGGTCGCACATTTTCAAGTCCCCATGTATTACGGTCTCCATACGCAATAATACCCGAAATTTTTCCCATAAGATTTTCACGCTTAGAAAGCTCAGTTATTTTTTGTTTCCATTCAAGAAAATCCCCATCCTTAATGTTAGGAACCCCACAGTGATCAAGAATGAAGGTGACATCTGGACAGCAATCAATAAGTTCTGCAGCCAATTCCAATTGGTGAGACGCAACACAGACATCAAATGTCAAACCAGTCCCAGAGAGTCGCTTAACATTTGATCGAAATATTTCTGATTTTGATGTTTCATCAGGCACAACATGAAGCACTCTTCGAAAACCCTTGATGATTGAGTTTTCCTGAGCCCATTCTAAAAATTCTGGAAATTGTTTCGACTCTGGCCGGCAAGATGAAATGGCCCCTTTTAACGGACCTTTCTCCCTTTTCATTAGGTCACCAACCAATTCAGTTTCGTCACGAATATGGCTTTTGGCAACATCAACTTCCATGTGCAAACATCCTTTAATCCCCAAACGAGACGCTCTTTTTTTGTACTCATCGTATCTACTAGGCTTATTTAATACCTCAAAATTGTCTAGCCAAGGATAACTCAGTTTTTCTGGATAAATCAGATGCAGGTGGGTATCGAAGAGCATTACTTTATCTTTTCCTATTTTATTTTTTCTACTCTTCCAACGTAACAAGACTTACTGCAAGATAAACAAAATTCTTTTAAATTAGGCTACTTAAGTAAGCTTTGACCATTAACAGCTAAAAAAGCAGAATAAATTGAAGTAGTCCCCGCAATGAAAAGACGATTTAGGTTCTTACCCCCAAAACACACATTTGCAACTATTTCGGGAATAATAATCTTTCCTATTAAAGTTCCATCAGGATCAAAACAGTGCACACCATCACCCGCAGAAGTCCATAAGCGATCCTCCGTGTCAAATCTGAACCCATCAAAAAGACCTGAATTACAATCTGCAAAAACTGAACTTTTCCCTAAGCTCTTACCATCTTCTTCTACAGTAATTTTTCTAATATGTTTTGGGCCATTGTGTTGGTGGGACAATCCCGTGTCAGATATAAATAGTGCTGTTTCATCACAGTTAAAAGCCAAACCATTAGGTTTTATGAAATCAGTTGCAACTGCGGTCATGTCTTTCAGGCCTGCATCAACCCGATAGACATAGCAGCCTTTTTGCTCAGGTTTTGACCGAGCACCCTCATAATCACTTAAAATACCGTATGTCGGATCCGTGAACCAAATAGATCCATCCGACTTTACCACGACATCATTTGGAGAATTAAGTTTTTTGCCGAGGTATTGATCCGCTACAATTTTTATGGTGCCATCGTGCTCTGTCCTAGTAACACGCCTGCTCATATGTTCACAGGTAATTAAGCGACCCTCCAGGTCTACTGTATTCCCGTTTGAACAATTGGATGGAGATCGAAATTCTGACATACTACCATCTGTTTCATCCCACCGAAGTAAGCGGTTATTGGGAATATCAGATACCAATAAATAGCGCCCTGCAGCAAACCATACAGGTCCCTCAGCCCATCGTGAACCAGTCCATAGGCGTTCTACTCGTCCATGACCAGTGAGACAGTCATAAAATCTGGAATCCAATACCTGAAAACCTGTTCCCTCCAATTCACCAAACACTAAATCTATCCTCCAACTAGATTCCTTTTTTCAAGTAAACTTCTACCACCAAATTAATATCCACAACAAGATAATCATAAGTGCCCTTCCGAAGTAAAGGCATAATTGGCGGGAAAAATACCTAATGCATTTGCTA
>CACIIZ010000082.1 GCA_902586855.1 uncultured Alphaproteobacteria bacterium
GATTTATTTGGCTCTAATTTATTAAAAAGTAAAGATAGGCCAAAACATATAATAAAATAAAACATAGCTGTTGTTAGCCACGCCTCGAATATCATATGAGTAGATGAAACCAACTCAGCAGTCTTATAGGTTAATTCCTGTACCGAAATAAGAGAGATTATTGAACTATCTTTTATTAAAGTAATAAACTGGTTTGCCATAGGTGGCATAATTTTTCTCATAGCTTGAGGTAAAACAATGTATCTCATTTCTTGAAAGTTTGTCATCCCTATAGATTTGGCCGCTTCACGTTGTCCACGATCTATTGATTGGATACCTGCACGAACTATTTCACCGACAAAAGCACTCTCAAAAAGGGCTAAAACTATTACCCCCGAAACTAGTGAAGGAAACCTACGCATATCTCCACAGAAAAATTCCCAAAAATGATTGTTTTCCATTTTAGCAACTTTGTAAGACCAATCTTCAACACTAAACGCTTGAATGAGTTGTTCGGCCAAGAAAAAGTAAAAAATGAAGATGACAACTAGAGGTGGTATATTTCGAAGAATCTCTAGGTATGTTCTTGCCAACATTCTGATTACAAGATTGTGAGAACAACGCGCAATTCCTAATATCACTCCCAGAATTAGCGCTAATACACTTGCATAAATACTTACCCTAATGGTAATAATTAAGCCTTGAAGTAAAACATTTGCAAACCACTCTTCTCGGCCCGTGTGATACTTAAATATGTAATTTGGAATTTTTTCCCATCGCCAGCTATAATTGAGATTTCCACTCATTTGTGCGATCACATACCAAAAAAACGCTATCACGCATCCCAAGACTAAAAAGTCTAGCCAATGTAGTTTTTTAAATATTTTTTGCACACAGTTTCCAGATCTGACAATAGAGGGCCTTGTAAGCCCCCTATCATTTCATGACGACTCCATTTATTCAACTTGGTCATGCCAAGCATCGCCTCTAAACCAGTAATCATGAGTTGTTTTTAGCCATCCAGTATGGTGGTGTCTTCTGATCCAACTATTAAAATATGCCAATGCATCCGGATCTGATTTTCTCATAGCAAAACCCTCACCACCAGCATCAAAGGCCTGATTGAATGGAACACTTAAAATGTCTGGGTTTCTTCTGGCATCATTTGAAGGTCCAGGCTCTGAGGCCATTGTTGCATGTGCGTTCCCATTTAGGACTTCTTGTGTTGCAGCCCCGTCTTCATCAAACATCAGCAATTGCGCCTTGGGAAATTTATTTTGAATAAAGACACATGGCGTCGCGCCCCGTCGACAGGCAAAGGTAATATCTTCGCTATTATAATCTTCTAAAGACATTCCTTTTGTCATTGCAGTATTAGCGAGAATTGTTAGGCCCGAGAAAGCATACGGCTCTGTAAAGTTAACAGTTAGGTTTCTTGCGGGTGTTACAGTCATTCCGCTTATGATAACGTCAAACTTACCTGCAACCAAAGCTGGGATTATACCCGCCCACTTTGTTGGAATAAACTCTACCTCAACACCCATGTCTTCGGCCACTTTACGTCCTACATCAAGCTCAAAACCAACTAAGTCTCCGTTTTTATCTCTCATGGACCATGGCACAAATAAGTCTAATCCGATCTTAATTACGCCTCGTTTTTTTATAGTCTCAATTACACTTTCAGCACCTAGTTGTTGTGAGGTGCCGGCAAAGATGGCCTGAGAAAAACCTACACTAGTTAAAGTGGCGACAAGTACCATCGCTAGTAAACGTCTTGCAATATTCATTTTGTACTCCTCTTATTTTGTTGTTTTGATAACCAATTGCTTGGTTAACTAGTTTATAACGGTATATCGCCTTTCCACTTGCGACGCCCCGATCGACAGGATCACAATAACAAACATGTAAATTAACGCAATTGTGAACCAAATTTCAAAAGCCATATACGTGTCAGAAATAATATTCTGACCCAAAGTAGTAAGCTCTGCGACAGCAATGACACTTACAATAGCGGAGCTTTTCACCATGTGAACTACTTCGCCCGTCATGGGTGGTAACATAAAACGAATTGATTGAGGCAATATGATATATCTGTAAGTTTGCATTTTGGTCATACCAATTGATTTTGCTGCCTCCCATTGACCCTTGGCCACCGAATTGATGGCAGCCCTCAGAATTTCTGAAATTAAAGCAGAGTGATAAACTGCCAAGCAAAGTATACTGGCTGTATAGCGGTCATACTTAAAAACGGGCCCCAAAACATAATAAAAAAGATAAACCAGCACTAGTAAAGGAACATTTCGAACAAATTCCAAGAAACATATGGCAATTTTTGTACCTATAAATAGGCCAGAGAGGCGCAAGAAAGCAACCAAAAATCCAATCGCCAAAGCAAGAACAAAAGCGGTAAAAGAAAGTGTTATTGTTGTCCATAGGCCCAACATTAGTTCTCCAAACTGGAAACCGTTATCGGTGAAGCTATATATATATTTTGGAATCTGATACCACTGCCAGTTATACCCCATTGCTTGAGCTCCGGTGAAGGAGGAGTAAAGAATTACACCCACAATGAAACAATATATGATTAGAGACACAGGGGTAGAAGAAAAAAATCGATTAACGGCGGGAGGTTGCCTCACTGGCAAACCTTTAAGAGATATTGACCCACCTGATTGCATAATATTTAGTGCTCCAATATTTGCTCTAAAAACTCTTTACAACGAGCACTCTCTGGTTTTGAGAAAAATTTATCAGGTGGTGCAACCTCTATGATTCTTCCTTCATCCATGAAAACCATCGTATCAGCAACTTTTCTGGCAAATCCCATTTCATGAGTGACACAAACCATGGTAATGCCAGTACCAGCTAACTCTACCATCACATCCAAAACTTCATTAATCATTTCAGGGTCGAGGGCAGAGGTTGGTTCGTCGAAAAGTAAGATTTTACTCTCCATACATAATGATCTCGCAATAGCTACACGTTGTTGTTGACCCCCTGACAATTCTGATGGGTATTTTTCGGCTTGTTCTGGAATGTGTACGCGCTCCAGGTATTTGCGTGCTGTGACGTCTGCTTCGGCCTTTGAAATCTTACGAACTTTAATTGGCCCAATTGTTAAGTTTTCTAAAACGGTCAAATGGGGGAACAGATTAAACTGCTGGAAAACCATACCAATTTCCTGACGGAGCCTGATTATATCCTTGGACCCTTCAAATATTTCCACACCATCCACAATTAATTTTCCATAGTTGTGACTTTCTAAGCCGTTTATGCACCTGATCAATGTAGATTTACCAGAACCTGAAGGGCCACATATAACCATACGTTCAGTAGGATGAACTTCAATGCTTATATCAGTTAAAGCTTGGAAATTACCATAAAACTTGTCAACATTTTGGAATTTAATTATTGGGCTTTCAGTTAACATTCACAACATATCCTCGCCTGTTAAAGTCAGTAAATATTAGATTCTGCATTATTTCAATCAAATAAAGAAATTAAGTTTTTCTTATTCAAAGGATGTTTTTTATTCCAAGGTATTATGCATGATACATTTGCAATCTTTTTTGGGGAAAATCCAAAGAAACCTATTAAAATATAATGGCTAATGAACAGATTTTTCACCAGAAGATTTTATAGAAATTGGCTCTTCACCCTCAATTGTTGCTCTTTGCATAACGCGTCGATGCTTCGCAACTTCTCCAAAATAATCTGCAACCGCGTGATGTAAGCATACCCTATTGTCCCATAGGGCAAGTGAACCTTTCTTCCACTCTAATCTACATCCTAAATGCGCTTGAATTGAGTGTTCATACAAGTAATTCAGTATTGGCGCACTTTCACTATCAGTCATTCCCTTTATTCTTTTGGTAAAAGCAAGTGTACTAAATAGAGCCCTTCGACCTGTAACTGGATGAACACGGACCATTGGATGAACTGCACCCATGGCCCCTTTTTTACCTAATTCTTCCATCGATTGGTATTTGTTGCTATATTTTTCGGGACTTCCTGACTCATTCTCTCCCTCTAAATCGTTCAGCAGAGATTTCATGCCGTCCGATAATGTTTCGTAGGCTAAGTACATATTAGTAAACGCTGTATCAGCACCAAACGGGGGACATTCTTTAGCATATAGCGTAGCACCCATTGGCGGTTTTTTTAAGAACATTAGATCTGAATGATAGTAGCCATCCCAACTAAAGGACTCTCCAGGTTCCCGGATTATTTGGAAGATCTCAGGGATGTCTGGTAATCCCTTAACATATGGGTGGGGTATAATTTTTCCAAATCTCTTTGAAAAATTGAATTGCTCTTTATCGGTTAAATTTTGATCTCTAAAAAGAAGGACCAAATAATGATGGAAAGCGTCTTTTATTTCCCCCCAAGTTTCAGAATTTATTTCCCCTGACAAATCGATATCAAATATCTCTGCACCCATTGCACCTGATATAGGTTTCACCTTAAATCCATTAAAAGTTAGCAATTTCTCTTCTCCTATATTTTTTTGAAACTTGTTTTAAGAATATGATAAATATAACTATTAATAAATAATGGGTACAAATTCCGACAAGTTAGTTCGCAAACACGTCAATGTCTGCCATTCTTTTTTTGTTTTCAACTAAGAACTGATAAATTAAGATCAAAGTTAATCATGGAAGGGCATGATTTATGGATGGAGTTAAATCTAGAATAAGGTTGAGCATTGATTTAGAAGAAATGGGTCATCAAGTTGGTGAATTAATGATACCTTGGTCAGACAATAGTGTTCCGATAGGATATCATCCTAT
>CACIIZ010000083.1 GCA_902586855.1 uncultured Alphaproteobacteria bacterium
GTTTCTGGAACTGGGGTACTTGTTTCCTTCATTTTCTTTATCAAGATTTCAGCAGCTATCCGTCCAACGTCAAATTGTAATATCTTAACAGTAGTTAATCCTGGTGGAATGCGTTCTAAAAAAGGTATATCATTAAAACCCGTGAGAGAGACATCTTCAGGGCATCTTAAACCTCGATCTTGTAAAGCGTCTATCGCACCGATTGCTAAACGATCATTTGCGCATAAAATGGCTGTTACGGACTGACAATCATCCAGGATCTGCTCAGTTGCGGCTTTCCCCGCCTCTTCAGAATAAGCTGCCGCCGAGACTACAGCACTTTTGGGGGGCTTTAAACCATGTTGTGACATAGAGGTAAAAAAGGCATCTTGTCTAGCAATTCCAGTGTATGAATGCTCAGGTCCTGCTAAATGCCCAATTCTATGATGTCCTGCTTTGACAAGCAATTTCACCATAGAATGAATTCCTCCCTTGTCATCGTTAATCACGGAAGGAATGCCAGAACCAATAGCCATGCGGTTAGCAGTCACAATTGGAATTTCAGATGAGTAACTTAAAGCAATATGATCATGAGCTGTTACTGCAGCATCGATAATCCCATCAACTCCGCGTTCCATTAATACTTGGAGAAACTTTTTTTCTTTACGTGGATCGTTATCAGTATTTACAAGAATAGAAGCGTAACCTGCAGGTTCTAAAATACTTTCTACACCACGAACAATGGGAGGGAATACTGCATTTCCTATATCTGGAATGATTACTCCTATAGACATAGTTTTTCTAGTTCTGAGGCCCAGTGCGACGCGATTGGGTCGATAACCCATTTGATCTGCTTTTGCCCTGATCTTTTCTACAACTACTTTTGAAAGAGAAGAACATGCATTTTTCGATAGAGCCCGGGACACGGTCGAAACGTGCACTCCTGTTTCTCTGGCAACATCTTTAATTGTAATGTTCTTTCTCATACAAACCTTTCCAGAGTTTCTTATAGTTGATTCTAATTTATGTGCAAACAGTTGCGTAAAACTGTTGACCCTATGAGTCCCTTTAGTTAAGCTAAGTGCAATCGTTTGCAGAATTTATTGCAGGACTAGCTTTAATGGCAACAGTTGTTGATGAAAAAGATTTCTCTAAACCAATTATCCGAAGGAAAAGTTTGTCGGCAAGCAATGATGGTTCGTTAGCAACTGTAGTAAGATTTGGAGAGCAAGGGTCTTTTACTTTTGATGAACCATCCGAACATGGCGGTGGAGATCAGGGACCTACTCCTCTTACCGGTGTTCTAGCAACTCTTTGTGCTTGTGAGAGCGTCACATTTAGCCGTACTGCAAAAGAAATGGAGTTCGATTACAAGGGAATTGAATACGAGGCCGCGTTCACCATTGATATTAGAGGAAGATTGGGAGTAAGAGGTGTGGTTCCACACTTCCAAACAGTCAAAGTGGAAGCACGTGTTTCTACCGAAGAAAGCGAAGAGCGTCTTAGTGAAGTGGTAGAGGAAACTGAGGCACGATGCCCAGTATTCAATCTGATTAAGGATGCGGGTGTTCGAATTAACATGGTTTGGATACGAGCATCTGAAGAGTAGGAGCAAAGATTTATAGGAGGAGGTAAAATAATGAATACATCTGATGTTGGATGGATAGGAATGGGTCGTATGGGGTCCCCTATGGCCGAGAGGCTCGTTAAGGCAGGTATTAATTTAAAGATTTGGAATAGAACTCGTTCCAAGGCGGAACCTCTTGAAAAAATAGGAGCTTCAATTGTGGAAAGTCCTGCTGATTTGTCAGGTGTAGATGTTCTTGCAACCATGGTTTCGACTGGCAGTGATGTTGAGGCTGTGTACTTTGGTGAGAATGGTGTCTTGTCAGGCTCAGGTGTCCCAAAAATATTTGTGGACTTTTCATCTATTGGGGTCGACCAATCTGCTAACATAAGAGCACGCCTAGCGGAGCTAGGTACCGATTTAGTTTGCGCTCCAGTTTCCGGTAATGGCAAATGCGTTAAAGCAGGAAAGTTGTCAGCAGTTGCGTCAGGGCCGAAGAAAGCATTTGATCAAGTTAAAGATATGATCTCTATTATAGCTGGCAGAGGTGTATCTTATGTAGGAGAGGGTGAACTTGCACGATTTTGTAAGATTGCTCATAATGTGATGCTTGGCGCAGTGACCCAAAATTTAGCTGAGATCACAGTTCTCGCTCAAAAAGCAGGAGTTCCAAGACGAGCATTTTTAGATTTCATGAACAACTCAGTTATGGGGTCTATTTTTACCAGATACAAAACAAATGCTTTTGTGAATTTGGATTGGACTACTACTTTTACTCCAACGTTATTGAGAAAAGATTTAGACCTTGGACTTGCGGCAGGGCGAGAATTGGGAGTTTCCATGCCCGTAACGGGTGCAACCCGAGAGGCTCTTCAAGCACATTTTGGAGCCGCATCACTGAAAGATGATCCGGAAGGATATCTACAAAGAGATTTTGCTGCCTTGCTGGAAACAGTAGCTCTAGCAGCTGGGGAGAAATTGGAAAGCGAGAATGATCCATACCCTACAGGACTAGAGTGATTGGAAATTTCAATTTTTATGTAAAACCGATATCTTATTTGATTATATGGACAATTTCATTCTTTATAATGCTTCTCAGTCAACCTGCAGTCAAAGAGTAAGGTACGCTTTACACGCAAAAAAAATAACTTTTGAGGAAAAAAAGCTTGATTTATTTTCAGGAGATCAACTCGCACCTGAATATCTTAAGATAAATCCAAATGGTGTGGTACCTGCCTTAGTGCACCAGGGGGAATCGATCACAGATAGTACAGTAATCTTAGAGTATTTAGAGGATATTTTGCCTGGGATCTCCCCAATGCGTCCAAAAAAACCTGAGAGTGTAGCTAGAGTAAGGGCTATGATGAGGTTTGTCGATGAAGTTCCAGGGCCTGCAATTAGGATTCCGTCCTATAACTTAGCCTTTCTTCCGCATTATCAGTCAATGACAGAAGAAGAATTTCAGTCACTTTGTGATAGCAAACCTCTTCGGCGGGAGTTCTTAATGAAAATGGGTCGCACTGGTTTTTCGGAAGCGGATATGAATGAAGCCTTAGCAAGGCTTAAACGTGGGATTCAACGGATGAGTGAATGGCTTGAGGAAAGTAAAGGCCCATGGCTAAACGGGGATCAACTTACGATTGCAGATCTGTCAATCATGCCAGTAATTGTTAGAATGGCCGATATTAATCTTGGCCATATTTGGGAAAAACTACCTCTCATAGAAAGGTGGCTCTCAAGAATTCAACTCTCAGAAAGCTATAAGGATACATTTTATCACGGCTCATTGTTGACAGAGAAATACCCCCATCTAGAAAATATGAAAAAAGTTTGATGATTTAGCATTTTAAAATGTGTCCATATTGGACTTAATTAAGATTAAAAATTTTAGTTTTATTTGTATAAAAGTTAAGACTATTTGAGTTATTTATGAGCGTAGAAAATGGCGCATGAACAAGAAAAGGACCCAAAGATTGCAGCAGCTGCTACCCACTGGTCGCACCGAATGGTTACAAATGGTGTTCCATTAGCAGATTTTCAAGACGTTACTAATAATCTCTCTAGTTGGGAGAATTGGTGTAAAGCTTGGATGAAAAGAGGTGAAATTCATGCATTGATGGGGGAAAACTCATTTTCGGCTGGGCATTTGATATCAGCTTCTGAACATTTTAGAACGGCAGCAGTTTGTTTTCATTTTGGAAAATTTTTATTTGTTCATAATTTAAGCCAAATGAAAGAAGCACACAATTTAACGATATCTTATTATAATAAAGCTCTACCAATAATGACCCCGCCAGGAGAGCGTGTTAAGATTCCATTTGAAGGGAGGACGCTGTATGGTAATCTACGCAAACCAAATGGAGTAGGGAAGCCACCAATCGTGATAATGTGTATGGGTTTAGATAGCGCAAAAGAAGAGATGTATACTAATGAAAGACCATTTTTAGAAAGAGGTTTGGCCACTCTAGCTTTTGACGGTCCTGGGCAAGGTGAAGCTGAATTCGAAATGCCTATTCGATTTGACTATGAAGTGCCCGTAGGCGCAGTTATAGACTTTTTGGAATACAGGAATGATATTGATCCAAATAACATTGGAATTTGGGGTGTTAGTCTGGGCGGTTATTATGCGCCTCGTGCAGCTGCTTTTGAAAAACGGGTTAAGGCCTGTATTTCTCTAACAGGTCCCTTTGATTTTGCTGAAGCTTTTGAGCGAGCACCTGCACTGACAAGAGAGGCCTTCATTTCAAGAAGTCATAGTGATGATTTGTCCTCAGCACAACATGAAGCCAAGAAAATGAACCTAAGTTCTGTGGCTGATAAAATCACTTGTCCAATGTATATTGTGGGTGGTGCATTAGATAGAGTAATTCCCCCAGATCATGCAAAGAAGTTAGCAAATGCTACGTCCGGTGAGGTAATTTTGAATATGGTGGAAGACGGAACACATGTGGTGAACAATCGACCCTATAAATATAGGTCACAGAGTGCTGACTGGATGGTGGAAAAACTTAAGAAATAATTGGAGGAAATTATGAATTCTAAGACACAAGCTCTTACACCTAATGTATTAACCCCTCAAGATTTAGAAACTAATTGGAGATGGGAAGGCCGAATTCCTGCGTGGGGGCACACCAGTGTTGATTTTGAACGCCGTGTTGATCATGACAGACTACGTCGTTACAGGCTGAGCAGAACAAGGCAAGCCTTGCAAAACAGCCCCG
>CACIIZ010000084.1 GCA_902586855.1 uncultured Alphaproteobacteria bacterium
ACGTAGGTAACGATATTGCTGCAGCGAAGGCTCCCGAAGTTGGAGGGTCGTGGTGGAAAGCAGATTTTACCAATAACGATGGATCAAATATTAATGGCCGTATACAAGTTAAATTACTTGATGATAGTGGAAACTGGGGTTCTGCATCGAAGGCTTGGAGCTGGATATGGTTACAAGAAAATGGCATTTATCGTGTAGAAGATGCCGATGGGAAGTTTATTAGCGAAATAACGGGAGGTGGGCATCGTTATGTTGTTGATGAAGATGGTACTATTCACAAGTATGTTAATAAGGCCAATCAACTTAAACTTAAAGATTACTACAAATTTGATGGGACATCCTTTATTGATACGGATGGCAATACGACTGCCTTAGCTGACTTAGCGGGCGGTAAAACTTTTGCCGTGAATAAGAGTGCTTCCTCAACTTCAGATTATAAAATAGATGGGGCAGATGATCCAACCTTAACGCTCTTTCGGGGCAAAGCCTACACTTTCGATATGTCGGGGAGCGGTCATCCTTTTTATTTAAAATCTACTTCTTCAACAAGCGGAACTAATGATGAATATAAAATAGGTGTTGTTCGAAATGGGAGTAGTGGGAGCTCAAATGATGGGGATAGCCTTGTCTTTACCGTTCCCTATGGTGCTCCAGATACCTTATATTATCAATGTTCTCAACATGCTGGCATGCTTGGAACAATCAACATTCTGGATGCAGATATTCGTGTGAATGTCCCGGGAGGTAAAACAAGCCATAGTAGTTCGGTAATAGACGGTGATACTCTTATCACCGTTTCTAATCTCACCAATAACTTCTTTAAAGCTGGAAACCTTTCAGATGGCGATCCAATTATTAATCCCACAACATTAGTATTAGATGCTGTTGATGAAAGTTTATTAACTTTTGAATGGAAAATAAATGGTTCCACCCAAAGTGGTAAGACGTCTTCAAAGTTCGATGTGGCTGGGGCAGGTTTATCCAACGGTACATACAAAATTACGGCCATTGCCAAGGATGATAGTGCACTTGTCAAACTGGATAAATCGTCAATGACCCAGACCGTAGACTGGGTGGTCAAGATTGATAGCTCAGACACTACTGGGCAAACCTATGGCACCGAAGGCGATGATGTTATTACGACAGGCAGTAAGAATGATACTCTTTTAGTAGGAGCGGGAGACGACCTGGTAACAAGTGGTAGTGGGAATGATATTATCAATACAGGTTCAGGGGCTGATGTTACCGATGCCGGAGTGAATGATGATACCATTTATCTTTATGCTGATAGTACATGGACATCCAAAAATGAAGCTTGGAATATAAACGCTTCCAAAGTCATTTTTAATAAGATTCCACTCGAAGGAAAGAACAAATTCCATGATGTTATTAATGGGAATGCTGGATCAGATACCTTAATCCTTACTAAAGGATCTGATGCTTTTTTTCTTCATGATGCTTTTGGAGATTTTAATAGTAACCTTTCAGTGAGTGATGATGCCTATGGAAAAAAGAATACCGACCGTTTGATTTCCATTGAAACGATCAATGGGGGAGCAGGAGATGATATTATTGACCTTACTTCCCCCAATACGTCTATTTCAACAGCCATGGTTATTAATGGGGAGGCAGGTTCGGACGTGATCTGGGCCTCTGCTGGTGCTGATACTTTAAACGGAGGGGAAGGTAATGATGTTTTATTTGGTGGAGCAGGCATTGATACCCTTACAGGTGGATCCGGAGCTGATATCTTTGAATTTGAAAAGGCCTCAGGTAATGACGTCATTAAAGACTACAGCCGTTCTCAAGGAGATAAACTCAAATTTTATCTGCAAACGGGTGACCCAAATTCTATAAGCCTCGCCTCCAGTAATAAAGTGAACTGGGGATCCTTATCACTTACCTTTGAGGGGGCATCTTTTTCAGACCTCAGTGATATTTCTGTCGAATACAGTACTGTTGTGGTTTAACTCTCCCTAGCTTGGTAACCGTTTGGTCGCAGGTATTCGTTACTATTTTAGTTGCCCGTCCTTTTACAACTTTTAACATTCTTATTTTTCTAGCCTAATTCCATATTGTCTATTTTATTGAAGAATAAGGCATATCTGAAGGATTTATAGCTAGAGTCGTATGTTCGAGCTGTGCTGGGCGCAAGTACCTTTTTAATTGGGATAATTAAGGGAAATATCATCTATTTAGATACTTTTTTAGATTAATTTCGCTTAATAAAACTCAAATTTACCTCACCTTTAAAACAACGGGGAAAGAACGGATAAGTACTTGTTGCAAAGTAAGTATAAATGCCATTTATTTCCTTACCATTACATTCGTCAAGTGAACCTGTTTGAGGACGATACTCAAAATCCTCTTCAAATTGCCCATCATGAATGCCTCCAGGTGGTGATGAGCGTATTCCAGATTTTAATTGCCAAGAAGATGTCATCTTCGCACTAAAAACTATTTTAAAACCATCTGGCGTGTATCCAAGCAGGATATCTTCTTTGTTTGGATCTAAATTTTTAGAAATACTATGGTAGTGATATAGTCCAGATTTGTCCACGTGTCCGTTGTGTGAGTCTATTCCGAGGCTACGAGGATCATGCATTGCCTGTTTTCTCCAACCACTTGATGGATTCTTACTAAATCCTCGCTTTGAATTTTTATCAAAATAATCAGCAGTGTAGGGGCGAATTGGAATACCAGCAATTGAAACCCCGACTGTCATTAATCCCCAGGTAACGTCGTTAGTAAGGCGTGGGACTGTTGGAAAACAAAAAGTTAATTTTTGTTCTTTAAATTCATTAGGATTAGCTCTATTTGGGAACTTTCCAATTCTGTGATCAGGCACACCATTTGAAGTAATGCAAGTCATTGACCCCCTAATTCCCGTATTTGTGAAATTTTCTTGCGCATTTGCAGATAATGTCAAAATAATAAACCAATAGGCTACATTTCTTAGAGTATACATTTGAATTCTCTTTTTTAAACTAATACCAAAAAGTTAGTTCAATTCACACAAAACGATGAAATAATTTAATATCGTCTTTGCTACCAATTGAGCCAGTTGAGACTAAAGGTTTTCTCGGAAAAAAACTCTATTGTATTTATCAAAATCACAGCCGCCGATACAAATTAAATTAAGTATCTTCCTTTATTGGTTGCAACAGGATCGAAGCTTTTATATATTGGTTAGCCCTCCGTCAAGAAAAATGTTGGTTCCATTAACTATCCGATTTTTAATTAGAAATCTTATTGTGGAATTTATTTCATGAAAATCGACTATTTTTTTTCCTGGTACTTCTTTCAAAAGTTTGTCCTGAAGAGCAGGGCTTAATGAAGTCCACATAACTGTGTTTGCATAGCTTATAAATATTGTGTTGAAAGTTATCCCAAATCGTGAGAATTCCTTTACAGCAGTTTTCTGCAAGCCTGCATTTGATTTCTTGGAACTACTATAACTTAGGCAGCCAGATTCGCCCATCCAAGCCTTTGCTGAATCAATAAAAATAAAGGATCCTGTCTTACTTGGAATCATCTTTGGAGTTAATGTCTTGACGGCAATTACATTAGGTAAAAAGTTTATTTCAAATGAGTTTCTCAATTGATCGGGGGTCACTTTTGTAATAATTTCGTCTGTTTTGATTGTCTTAAAGTTTATCCAAGCAATATATTTTTCATTTATCTCTTTAAGGCAAGTCTCTAACTCATCTAATGTACTTATGAAAATATTTTCTACATTTGATTGTGAAATTTTCGTTTCCCGAGAAATGGCTAATATTGGTTCTTCTGTCTCACTTGCTATATATTCTTGAGCTATGCCAGAACCTGCTCCATGAACTATAATCAATTTAAACCTCAAGTTCCAAAAAAATATTACAATAAGAAAGACCTACACCAAAGCCAGATAACAAACAATTTAGTGAATTAGCATTTCTATTATCCTTAAGTACTTTTTTGAGTGAGATCGGTATCGATGAAGAGTTAGTATTTCCAATTTTCTGAGCAGTGAATGGGCAAACTTCAGTGGACAAATCAAGTTCATTTCTTAATGTTTCAATTATTAATTTGCTGCCTTGATGGGCAAGGCAATAGTCAAGTTTAGTGTGATTTGGAACATCATTAAGTAAAGATTTTATTGAAGGTATTACCTGGGATTTTACGAATGATATTAGTCCTGGACCATTCATATGCAATTCTGAATTCATCAAATTAAACCGTAAATCATCTTTATATTCATAAAAGGATCCGCAATCATACAAGCTATTGGCAGATTTTCCAGATTCCAAAAATGAAAATGTGACGCAGTCACTAAAAATTGGAGATAGAGATCGATTGCTACGTTTAAAGTACTTCGAATAATTTTCGGCTGTTATAATTGCTACTTTATTTTGGTGACCACTAGAAAAAAAGTTGTTTGCTATGACGATAGCTTCACAAAACCCTGAACAACCTCTATTCAAATCGATTACCATTTTGTTTTTTAGATTAAAATTTTCCATTAGGAAAGCTGAAGGAGGGGGAATATGATTTTTTGTATGCTCACACACCACTATGATAAGCTCGGTTTCTTCGATATCCTGCTCTAAATTATTTTCCTTTATAGAGCGATTAGCAACATCGAAAATATCCTCATCTTCTAAGCAAATGTATCGTTTTTCAAAACCAGATTTCTCTTTTATCCTATTAGCTAGAGAAACACCTATTTCTTTACTCAGGTGTTCATGTGAAAACTCTAAAGATCCAAAA
>CACIIZ010000085.1 GCA_902586855.1 uncultured Alphaproteobacteria bacterium
ATTAAGAGTTTTGTGGAAAGGCTTTACCATTAATGAGTGTAAGATTAGTGCCAAGAGAAAATATTTTTCCTGCACCCTTTGATACCAGCTGGTTTTACAAACCAGTTGTACGAAGATTGCTTGATACACTACAATCTGAAGGTGCGGAAGTGTTTGCAATTGGAGGTTGTGTCCGAGATTCGTTTTGGGATAGGGAAGTTAAAGAAATCGATTTGGCCATAAATATTGAGCCGGCTCGTGTTAAAGAGTTAGTTAATAAGATCGACTGTAAAGTCCTTAATGTGGGATTTGAATTTGGAACTCTTACCGTAATCTTGGGTGAGGATAAATTTGAAATTACAAGTATGCGAAAAGATATAAAGACATTTGGGCGGAGTGCAAAAGTGGAATACACTGATAACCTGGTCGAAGATGCAAAGAGAAGAGATTTCACTTTCAATACAATTTATTTGAGTCCAAATGGTTTCATAATTGATCCATTAGGTAATTTTCCTGATCTAAGAAGTGGAAAAGTTAAATTCGTTGGCAATCCCAACATACGAATTGATGAAGATTATCTGAGAATTCTGAGATACTTTCGGTTTGTAAGTAAATTTCCAAATGCAAACAAATGTTCTGATCAAGAAACATTAGATGCTATAAAAACAAAAAGATCTTTAATTCTCAAACTTAGTAAAGAAAGAATTTGGAATGAGTTAAAGTTAATACTGTCTAGTCCTTCGATTGATACATCTATTTTTTTAATGAATAAGACGGGGGTATTGTCAGAAATCTTTCCCAAGGCAAGTTTAAAAGAAATAGAAGAAATGCTTCGCCTGGAGAAACTGCTAAAGAGAATTATCCTAGATCAAAATGGGTTGGGACATATTGGACTTTGTGACCCGATACGGCGTCTTGCTTTACTACATGTAGAAACTAAAAATACCAATCAGGTAGTCCTTTCGCTAGATAGGAAAGAAAAAAAGCGGTTAAGGTTTTATCAATCACTAGGGCATAATTTTTCAGAGGAATATTGTCAGATATTTGGTTTTAAGTATGGGGTGCAAACTGGAATTGATTTTTTATTGTTGGGTATTGTAAAAAGTAAACAATATGCAATTCTTAAGTCTGAGAAAGATATCACTATGGTGTTGAAGAGTTGTTACAAGAAGATTTTGGAAGGTTCTGTGGCAGAATTTCCTTTATCGGGTAAAGATCTTCTAAAATTTGGATATTGTGGAAAAAAGTTAGGCCAAACTCTAGAGGAATTAGAAAGAATTTGGATTGAGTCAGGGTTCTCTTTAAATAGACAAAAATTGCTTGAAAATCTTTGATTAGTCAAAAATTAAGGCCATTTTGCAATAGGTGGGAGGCTCATTAAAACGGCTTCGGGATTGTGCCCTGTTTGTAATCCAAATTGAGTGCCACGATCGTAAACAAGATTGAATTCAGCATAGCGGCCTCTTTTTATTAGTTGCCATTCCCGCTCCTCTGGGGTCCACTCTTCTTGCAAATGTTTTTCTGTAATTGTGGCAAATCCTTTTAGGAAAGCAAGACCAATATCTTTGATAAAAGAAAAATCTTTAGTCCAAGACCCTGTATTAAGGTCATCAAAGAAAATTCCACCAACCCCTCGTGGTTCATTCCAATGCTTGATCATGAAGTATTCATCTGCCCACTCCTTGAATTTAGGATAATATTCTTTGTTAGTTTTATCGCATGCCTTCTTTAAGCAAAGATGAAAAAATTCTGTGTCTTTCGCATTCTCGACCATGGGGTTTAGATCTGACCCTCCACCAAACCAGGTTCTAATTGGAGTCCAAAACATTCTTGTATTCATATGGACGGCTGGAGTTTTTGGTGATTGCATATGGGCTACTAAACTTATACCAGATGCCCAAAACCTCGGGTCCTCTTTCAGTCCAGGTATATCATGCCTGGAAGAGAGGCTTTTCTGTGCGAGTGGTTCCAATTCTCCATAGACAGTAGAAACATTTACCCCCACCTTTTCAAAGACTCTGCCATTCCTCATGATGGACATTACTCCCCCTCCTCCATCTTGATGATTTTTGCCCTGTCTCTTAGTTTCCTTTCTTTCGAATGTGCCTGGCGCAGATTCAAAAAAGGGCCCTGACCCTTGAGACAGTTCAATTTTTTCAAAAGTATTACAAATAATATCCCTTAATTCTTGAAACCAGTCCTTTGCAAGATTCTTTTCTTTCTCACCTATTTTGGTGTTTAGATTCATGGTTTATTCCTTTAAAAAAAGCTATCTATGTGATTTACATAATTTACATAACAGTACCATCGAAATCTTTTTAGGCACAAGGAAATAACTGGCATTTTTTTCAAATTAGCTTTTCATGAGAGGAGAAAAGATGAGGTTAGATCGGGCTTTAGTTAAACGTGAAATAGTTGAAACAAGAACAAAAGCATCTGATTTAATCAAAGAGGGTTTGGTAATGGTGAATAACTTACCAATTTTAAAACCCTCTCAAATGATTGAACTAAATGATGAAATCATTGTGGCTGAAAAAACTTTTCCTTGGGTTAGCCGAGGTGCAAAAAAGCTAGCTTTTGCCATACAAGAGTTTGAATTAAGTCCAAATGATAAAATTGTTTTTGATCTGGGAGCCTCTACAGGAGGCTTTACAGAAGTTTTATTAACCTATGGAGCCAAGAAAGTTTATGCAATTGATGTTGGACATGATCAATTACATAAAAAACTCAAATCTGATCAAAGAGTATGTAATTTATCTGGCTTAGACGTTCGTAAAATAAATGAGTTAGACCTCCCAATTCCAGAATGGATTGTGGCTGATTTATCTTTCATATCGTTGGTTAAAGCTCTACCAATAGTTATCAGGAAAGCTATCTTTGGGACTATTATGATTTGCCTGATTAAACCTCAATTTGAGTTATCACCAAATCAGATTGGAAAAAATGGTGTTGTAAAGAATAAAGCCTTAAGAGAAAATGCTGTATCAAAAGTTGCTGACTTCCTTACCAATGAAAATTGGAATGTTATTAATACTAAAGCTAGTCCCATATTGGGACGTTCTGGGAATGAGGAATTCTTATTATTGGCAAAAAAAAATTGACTTTTGGTTAACCTATTTGACCTCGATTAATTAAATATTGATCCAATAATACGCAAGCCATCATAGCTTCGCCAACAGGAACAGCTCTTATCCCCACACAAGGATCATGCCTACCTTTTGTGATCACTTCTACTTCATTTCCATCCTCATCGATAGAGTCTCGTGAGGTGGCAATAGATGATGTGGGTTTTACGGCAAAACGCACAATTATATCTTGACCTGTGGAGATTCCTCCTAGTATGCCACCGGCATTATTTGAGAGAAAAATTGGTTCTTTTTTTTCAGTTGATCTTATTTCATCAGAATTTTCTTTTCCATTAGATGATCCTGCCATCATGCCGTTACCTATTTCCACACCTTTTACGGCATTTATTGACATCATAGCTGAGGCAATTTGGGCATCTAGCTTGTTATAAATTGGAGATCCTAATCCGGCCGGGACATTTCTTGCCAAGACTTCAATAATCGCCCCTGCAGAATTTTTACTTTTCCTGATCTCCTCTAAGTAATTAGCCCACTTGCCTACTGTTTGCCTGTCAGGTGACCAAAAAGGGTTCTCGGATATTGTAGAAGGGTCGAAATTATTCCTATCAATTTCGTATTTTCCAATTCTAACTAAATAACCTAATATATCTAACTGTGGGACAATTTTCCGCAATACTAATCTTGCCACAGCACCTGCTGCCACCCTAGCAGCCGTTTCCCTGGCTGATGCTCTACCACCTCCGCGATAGTCTCGTATACCATATTTCTGGTGATAGGTGATGTCTGCATGACCAGGTCTAAAAGAGGTTGAAATATTTGAATAATCTTTTGACCTTTGATCCATATTTTGGATCATGATTTGTATAGGAGTGCCTGTGGTTTTTCCTTCAAATATTCCTGATAATATCTCAACTGAATCCGGTTCTTGTCTTTGAGTCGTAAACTTACTCTGACCAGGTTTTCTTTTATCCATGAAAACTTGTAACATTGACTCGGTGATTTCCACATTTGGTGGACAACCATCTATTGATACTCCTATCGCTTTACCATGGCTTTCTCCCCATGTAGAAAATCGGAATAAGTGTCCAAAACTGTTCATCGACATAGCATGCTCTTTTGGAATTTAAAATCTAAGGGATGATTTTTTGGCCTCAAATAATATATGGGTTGTTTCTTATCAGCGAACAATTACTAAGTAGTACTCATTATTCAAATAGTGTTGATCATAGTTTATGATTGTCTCTTTTTGATATTTGCCCACAGTTTCTTATTGGTAAAATATAGTAATACTGCTAGGACTGCCAAATAAAGGGCAGCTGTGAAACCAAATTCTTTTCTCGCATTTAACTTTGGTTCAGCGGCCCACATTAAGAATGCAGCTACATCTTTAGCTTCCTGTTCCATTGATGCTTCTGTTCCGTCAATATATTCTACATCATCTCCCCAAAGCGGTTGTGCCATTGCTATCCATTTCCCAGGATA
>CACIIZ010000086.1 GCA_902586855.1 uncultured Alphaproteobacteria bacterium
TTGATGAAACAGTACTTGAAAATCAAAGCAAACCATCCTGTAGCTCTACTATTTTTTAGGATGGGTGATTTTTATGAACTGTTTTTTGATGATGCTTACCTGGCTAGCGAAGTCTTAAATATAACCTTAACTAAAAGGGGAAAGTTAAATGGAGAAGAAATTCCTATGTGCGGAGTACCACATCATGCGTCAGATCGCTATATAGAAACATTGATAAAAAAGGGTTTCCATGTGGCCATTTGTGAACAAACAGAAACTCCAGAAGATGCGAAGAAGAGGGGTTACAAGGAAATAGTAAATAGGGATGTTGTAAGGATAATCACTCCGGGTACTTTAGTAGAGGATAATTTACTAGAACATAAAAAAAGTAACTTCCTTCTGGCAATAAATGAAATTAGAGGAGATTTATCTATAGCATGGACGGATATTTCTACAGGAAGTTTTTTTGTGAAATCGGTTTCTAAGGGAAATCTTTACTCATCGATGGAAAGGATAAGACCAAGTGAAATACTGATTTCTCACAGTTTTTCCGAGGAAAATATTTTAGGATTAAAAGAAAAAAATTATAAGGTTACAGTGCTTTCAGGTTCGAGCTTTAACAGCACTAATGCTCAAGAGAAATTATTAGATCATTATGGGGTTAAAACGATCAAAAGCTTTGGCAGTTTCTCCTTTTCGATGATAGGAGCCCTAGGTGCCATTTTAGATTACCTCATAATGACCCAAAATAGTAACATTTTACAATTAATGAGACCAGTCCTAGAAGATAAGAATTCAATACTGGAAATAGATCAACATACAAGGAAGAACTTGGAAATAAATTTTTCTTTGGCTGGGGAAAAAGAAGGATCCTTAATAAGCATTTTGGATACAACAAAGACAAGTTTTGGTTCTAGACTTTTAGATCTTAGAGTGAATGCTCCATCAGCGGACATAAATACAATTATAGAAAGCTTGTCAGTTACAGAATTTTTTAACAAAGAAGCTTCCATTGCGAAAGCAATAAGAGAAATTCTTTCAAACTGTCCCGATTTTGAAAGAGCACTGTCAAGGCTTGCTTGCTACAGAAGTAGTTTTCAGGACCTAATAATTTTGAAGAAAGGCATTTTGGTTACTCGTGAGGTAAAATCTCTGTTAAAAAAAATAATTAATGGTGACAAAAAAATACCTAAAAAAATAACTTCCATCATCCTTGAAATATATGATTTCAATGACGCTTTAACTTTTCTTAATAAAGCTCTTTCTGATAAGCCATTAGATCTTGTTAATAAGGTAAGTTATATAAACCCTGGTTTTGATGCAGAATTAGATAATTTACGTGGTACAATTGAGAAAAGTGGCAGTATTCTTCAGAAGTTGGAAGAAGACCTTATCCTAAATACAAACATTTCAAGTCTAAAGATCAAGCAGAACAATGTGTTAGGTTATTTCATCGAATTAACTTCAAAGAGTGCTAATGCTTTTTCAGAGAGCGAAAATAGTCATGATTTTATCCATCGTCAAACAACTGCTAACACTGTTCGTTTTACTAATAGTCAACTTATTTCCTTAGAGACAAAAATCAATACTGCGTTATCTAGAATTGAGGAAATAGAAAACCGGATATGTGGTCAGATACAGAAAGTGATTTTGGATCTAAGTAGTGAGATAAGAAGTTCTGCCGAATCTATTGGGCAGATAGATTACTTCTCAAGTTTAGGGGTCAAGGCAAGAGAAGAAAATTGGGTTAGACCTGACATATTGGGTGAAAAAGTTTTAGAGATTTGTGAAGGACGTCATCCAGTAGTTGAAAATAATCTTAGAGATAAGAGTGATGGTACTTTTATACCAAATGATTGTAATTTAAATCAGAAAAACTTAATAAATTTGATTACGGGGCCAAATATGGCTGGAAAATCAACTTTTCTAAGACAAAATGCGATAATCATCATTATGGCTCAATTAGGTAGTTTTGTTCCAGCAAAAAAAGCTAGGATAGGATTAGTAGATAGGGTGTTTTCTCGGATAGGTGCTTCCGATGATTTAACTCAGGGTCATTCTACATTTATGATTGAAATGCTAGAAACTGCCGCTATCATCAACCAGGCTACAAAAAGATCTTTTGTAATCCTCGATGAAATTGGAAGAGGCACATCTACTTTTGATGGTTTATCTATAGCCTGGGCAACATTGGAGCATTTACACAATACGAATAACTGTCGGACGCTATTTGCAACTCATTATCATGAATTAGCTCATTTAGATGAGTCTCTGCCATCATTGTCAAATCTAACAGTAAAGATAAAAGAACATGAGGGAGAATTAATCTTCTTGCATAAAATTGTAAAAGGCTTTTCAAATCACTCTTTTGGTATCAAGGTTGCAAAGTTGGCTGGAATTCCAAATATTGTAACGGAAAGAGCTTCAGATATTCTAAAGAGTTTAGAGGATAGCTCTGTGTCTAACAGGAAAAAAAACAAAATACTAAACCGGACAAAAAAGATAGAAAAAAAAGAAAGTTCGGACGCTGAAAATCAATCTCAGTTAAAGAATTTACTCAAATCGCTTGATATAGATAATCTTTCTCCAAAAGAAGCATTACATTTGCTTTACAAAATTCAGGGAGACCTAAAATCCTAGTCTAAGACAGATACCACCCACTCATGCTTTTTCAGTATCAGACACTACGTCTCCTTTGGGCCAGGCTCAACATCTTTTTCAATTTCACCTGATGATACGGCAACATGGGCAGCTCTAAGTAGTCGGTCTCCGATGGAAAAACCTATAGATAACACTTGCATGATAGATCCTTTCTCTTCTGTATGTGAAGGTCCTTCAAACATGGCTTGGTGAAATTTAGGATCAAATTTTTCTCCAACCGATGGTTCAATTTTATTTATTTTATTTCTTTTAAAAATTTCCAGTAAATCCTTTTTTGTCAGCTCAAGTCCTTCTATCATTGGGATAGATTTTTCGTCCAAAATTTCATCGGCAAGATCTAAGGCTCTTTGGAGATTATCATGAACTGTTAATATATCTCTGGCCATTCTAGTTATACCATAGGATTCGGCCTCTTTTCTTTCTTTTTCTAATCTCTTCCGAATGTTTTCATTTTCTGCTAAGGAACGGATCAATTGATCTTTAATTTCATCTCTTTCTATAATGGTTTTTTCAAGTTCAGATAATTCTTCACCGTCCGTATGATCAGATTCTATGTTTTCAGAAAAAGCACTTTCTTCTGAATGGCTATCTCCCAAAGAGTCTGGCAAGTCATTTTGGTTTTTTTCTAGATTTTCCTCTGTTTTTGACATAAACATAACCTTTAATTATTAGCGCCCCAGAATTTCTTTACTCTGCCAAAAAAATCTTGATTGGCTGGGCTATTATTCTTGCAGGATTTTTCAAATTTCTCCAGTATCTCTTTTTGCTCTGAATTTAAGTTGACGGGAGTCTCAACTAAAATTTCGATGTAAAGGTCTCCCTTAGATCCTCCCCTTATTGCCGGCATACCTTTACCTTTAAGCCTGAGCTGCTTATTATTTTGGGCACCCTCAGGAATTTTTACACGCGTTTTTCCACCATCAAGTGTTGGGGCCTCAAGATCACCACCGAGAGCTGCAGTGGTCATAGCAATTGGTATTCGACAATAAAGATTTTGACCGTCCCTTTCAAAAAGAGAGTGCTTTTGCACTTCAATAAAAATATATAAGTCTCCAGAATTTCCACCCCTGATACCTGCCTCTCCTTCGCCAGTTAAACGAATTCTTGTCCCTGTTTCAACCCCTGGGGGTATGTTGACACTAAGTTTTTTTGATTTTTCCACTCTACCTTGCCCGCTACATAGTCGGCAGGGATTTTTTATTATTTGGCCTCGTCCTGAGCATGTTGGACAGGTACGTTCCACAGTGAAAAAACCTTGTTGGGCTCTGACTTTTCCTATCCCTGAGCATGTCGGGCAAGAAGTAGGACTAGCCCCGCTTTGAGCACCTGTCCCATTACAGGTATTACAGGAAATTGAAGTAGGTATGTCTATGTTGGTTTTTTTACCTGAATAGGCCTCTTCAAGATTTACCCTCATATTGTATCTGAGATCAGCACCTCTATTTGCTCTGTTGGATGTCTGTGAACGACCTCCTGAGTTTCCCATAAAGTCACCAAAGAGATCTTCAAATACGTCAGAAAAAGCTGAAGCAAAATCACCATTCCCAGACTGTCCAGTACTAAAACCTCCACCCATATTTCCCTCAAAGGCTGCATGCCCATATCTATCATATGCAGCTCTCTTATTGGGGTCACGAAGGATTTCATATGCTTCATTTACCTGTTTGAATTTTTCTGTAGCAGAAGCATTTCCAGAGTTTGTATCCGGATGAAGTTCCTTGGCCTTTGCTCTAAAAGCTTTTTTAAGTTCAGCCTCTGATGCAGATCTTGAGCAACCTAAAATATCGTAATAATCACTTTTGGACATTTGTTTATCCTTTGGATTTTAGAAGCAGATCAGAGACAGAAAAGGACCTACCAAATAATCATTTTTCAGTCTTATTCAAATCTTCAAAATCTG
>CACIIZ010000087.1 GCA_902586855.1 uncultured Alphaproteobacteria bacterium
GGGGGTTGGAGGAGCTACAGCAGATGCGGTAGGCAACAGGCTGGCCTCTTTGGCCAAAAAGGAGCAAGTGCTCTTAGTAACTCATTCTCCACAAGTTGCTTCTAAGGCTAGTAGACATTGGCGAGTTAGAAAGATTAGCCATGTTGGAAAGGCTCCAGTTACCGTTTTGGATGAATTGGGTCAGGAGGCTAGTACAACAGAGTTAGCTAGAATGATTTCTGGTGAGGTCATTTCTGAAGAAGCAGTGGCAGCCGCTCAGAAATTACTAAATTAGATATTTTTTTCTAACTACAGTGAGTTGATTATTTTTTCTTTTTCAGTTTGACTTTATTACTTTGCCAGGATTTAAAATATAGTTAGGATCCATTGCTCTCTTAATTTCACTCATTAGCTCCCAACTATCCCCATGCTCTTGTTGCATATATTTAAGTTTACCCATCCCTATACCATGTTCCCCAGTAATGGTGCCTTCCATCTGTAGACATCTTTGACACATCCTATCTATGATACCTTGTGCAATTTTCCTATCCTTTTGGCTCTTTTCTCTTATCAACAGTGTGGCATGAAAATTGCCATCGCCAACGTGGCCCCATATAGGACCTGGAATACCACTTTCCCTGATATCTTTTGCAGTTTCATCAATTAAACAGGCTAGTTTTGAGATAGGCACGCAAGCGTCAGTGGCTATAGCTTTATAGCCAGGATATTTTGCTTTGACAGCATAAAAAGCGTGATGTCGGGCCTTCCATAGCTTATTTCTTTTTTCTGACTTTGACGACCATTTAAAATCAGATCCCCCGAGAGAAGCAGCAATATCTGATACTATTTCCGATTGCTCTCGGACAGAAGAGTCTGAACCATGAAACTCCAAAAATAGATGGGGCAATGGTGGCATGGCCTCACCAAAGTATTCATTGCATGCCAGGATCGTTTCGGTGTCCACTAGTTCCATTCGAGCCATTGGGATAGCCATTTGAATGGTTTGGATTACAGTTTGAACAGCTTCATCGACCGTTGGAAATGCACAAATCGCTGCCGCAATAGCCTCAGGACGTCCTTGTAATTTCAATGTCAGTTCGGTTATTATTGCGAGGGTACCTTCAGAACCAACAATCAATTTAGTCAAATCATATCCTGCAGCGGATTTTCGCGATCTACCTCCAGTTTTTACTACCCTTCCATCCGCCAGTACAACTTCTAAACCGAGAACATTTTCTCGCATGGTTCCATATCGAACAGCAGTAGTTCCAGAAGCTCTAGTTGCTGCCATTCCCCCTAAAGAAGCGTTAGCACCGGGATCAACTGGAAAAAATAATCCTAACTCTTTGAGATCATTATTTAGCTGTTCTCTGGTTACTCCTGGCTGTACTATTACATCCATGTCTTCAGCATTTATCCTGAGAACTTTATCCATGCTCATCATATCCAGAGAAATGCCACCTCTTTTAGCTAGAGCATTTCCCTCTAGGGAAGTGCCAGTGCCCCATGCTACCAGCGGGCACTCTTCCTCGTGACATATCTTGACTATTTTAGAAATTTCCTTGGTATTTTTAGCATAAAAGACAGCATCGGGGAGTATTTCAGGAAAATAGGTTTCGTTTGTTCCATGCTGTTTTCTATTAACAGTTTTGGTGCTAATGCTACCAGGAAAAAGTTCTTCTATTCTATGTATTGCATTTCTGATTGTCATTTCACCACAAAGTCCCTAATTTGAATGGGACTAGTGTGACAACTTTTTTTGTAAAAAGAAAGTACTCATGAACATTTAGGAGACGAGTTTGTAATGAAGGTCTTTGAAAAACCTGTTAAAGGTCCTGATGAAGAAGTTTTGCTCGAATGGATCGATTATAATGGCCACATGAACGTGGCCTACTATACCCTTGCCTTCGATCGTGCAATTGATTTCTTTTTGGAAGAGGTGATTGGAATCGGTCCTTCATATGTGAAAACTGAGAACCAAGGACCCTACTCCCTCCAGGCTAACTATAATTATATCCAAGAGTTAAAAGTTGGAGATAGGTTTGAATCAAGGATCTTCGTACTAGATGCAGATAGAAAGAGAATTCACCTTGTGTTAGAAATTATTAATTCATCAAACGGTGAGAAAGTTGCAACCTGCGAGACAATGCTAATTAATGTAGATTTAAAGATCCGCAGGTCAGCAAATTATCCTGATTGGGCTCAAGAAAGGATTTATGATTACAAACATGCTTGTGAGGGATTTGTTTTGCCCCAAGAGGTCGGAAAACCAATCACTCTTAAAAAATTGTAAATTCTTAAAGCGGGGAACAGGCCTCAATAAGCCAATCCCGAGCTCCTTGTTCAAGTTTTCCTCCCAATTTTCTTTTTACTCGCCTATGATAATTGTTCAACCACATGATTTCTTCCATTGCTAAAAGTTCTGGCAAGATTAGTGTCTTGTCTATAGGGCATAGAGTAATCGTTTCAAAGTATAACATTGGTCGGGTATCTTTGCGAGAATCTAAAAATTGATCTTTGATAAGGAGTAAGTTCTCAATTCTAATGCCGTGACTATCTGGCACATAAAAACCTGGTTCATTAGATACAATCATACCAGGTTTGAGTTCTACTTCATTTCTTTTAGAAATAGCTTGAGGGCCCTCATGCACGGACAGGAAGCAACCTACTCCGTGACCTGTTCCGTGATCATAGTCAAGACCTTCTCGCCAAAGATAATGGCGTGCCACACTGTCCAAATCTCGGCCAGAAAGGCCTGCTGGCCAGCGAAGTCTTGAGATCGCAATCATCCCTCTAAGCACAAGGGTAAACTGCTTCTTTTTTCCTTTATTTATATGTCCAATTGATATTGTTCGTGTTAGATCAGTTGTCCCCTCCAAATATTGTCCACCACTATCTACTAATAGTAGATCCTTTTTCTTTAGCGTTCTATTTGTCTTATCATTTGCGATGTAGTGAATGATTGCACCGTTCGGTCCGGCTCCACATATAGTCCCAAAAGAGGAACCCATATAATTTTTTCCTCTTCTCCTGAATTCCTCCAGAGATTTGATAATGGTGATTTCGTTCAATTTTTTAGAAGAGTTCTTTGACATCCAATGTAGAAATCTCACCATAGCTAGCCCATCTTTTCGATGCGCCAATCGAAACCCCCTTATTTCAGTGATATTTTTTTGAGCTTTTAAAGTAGAGCTAGGATCTTCACTCTGATACAGCTCCGTTTTATCTGATGAGAGACTAGTCACAATGGCAAACGGACAAGTTTTTCCATCAAGCCAGATCTTACCTTTCAATTCACTTAACCTGCTCTTTATTTTTTCAATTGAAAAAAAACTTATCTTTGGCCCCAATTTTTTTGTTAGAAAAGGCGATATTTTTTTTTTCTCTAAATATACTTCGATTTTAGAATTATTCTTTTGTATGGCGAAAGCTTTAACGACTGGTGTATGAGGAATATCTTCACCTCTTATATTTAAAAGCCAACAAATCGAATCGGGGAGAGTATAAATGACAAAATCAGTATCAGAATTTTTCATCATTTTGCTAGTTGCACGGAGTTTTTTTTGATGACACGCCCCTGTATATTTTTCTGGTAACTGATAAATTTGGTGTAATTTCTCGTTTGGTCTATCCTTCCACAATTCGTCTATAAAATTTGATGTTGGCTCAACTTTGTGCAAGCCCCAAAGATCTTTTCTGAGGTTTACTATTTCTCTAATGGTATGAAGCCAGGGATCAAAAGCTATAAGACTTGGATTTTTTGGAAGTAGTTTCAACCATTCCAACACAGTTTTTTGATCAAGCTTCATGATTTTAATTTCTTTATTATTTTTCTCCCTTTCTGCTTGTGTTGAGTAGCGACCATCTACGAATAGGACAATCTTTGTCGATGTAACAATGCATAAGCCAGCTGATCCAGTAAAACCAGACAACCATGTCAATCGCGCATCATTATTGGAAATAAATTCTCCCTGATGGCAATCAGCTCGCGGTAC
>CACIIZ010000088.1 GCA_902586855.1 uncultured Alphaproteobacteria bacterium
AAGTATACCAACAAGTCTTTAGTATCTATTGCAGGCTTATTGATAATCAAACAAAGACCAGGTACGGCCAATGGAGTTACATTTCTTAGTATTGAAGATGAAAGTGGAATGGCAAATATAATTTGTTGGAAAAACTTACATGATAAATACCGTGTCTATCTTATGAATGGTAACCTACTTAAAATCACCGGCTATATCGAGAAAAATGGTCCATTGATAAATGTTATAGCTAAGAGAATAGATAACCTTTCTTCTCTGTTGAAAAAGATAGACCAAATATCGTCAAAAGTGACCTGAATCTAGAGAAAAACTAATAATCTTTATTTATTCATCTACTGGAATTGCTACAAATCTTCCGTTCATACCCCTTTTAACAAGTAACAAAACCGAAGTCTTTTTTCTTGATTTGGCCTCATCAACCAACTTAATAATTGACGAAGGAATATCTACTTCCATTTGGTCAACTTTCTGAATTACATCACCTGCCTCTATACCTCGTGATTTCGCCACCGAGCCATCTTTCACTTCAGTAACTAATACACCTGTTATCTCAGTCGGTACGCCGAATTGTTTTCGTAAATCATCAGTTATACTAACCATGCTCATACCGGCAAAATACAATATTTTTTGATCTGTAGTATTTACTCCACTGTCAGAAATTTGAACAGCCTCAAGGCGACCTAAAATGACAGGAATTATTCTTTGGGAGCCTTCTCTCCATATTAAAACTTCAACTTCTTTTCCAACTTCGCTATCACCAACTATTTTCACTAACGTGCTACTGTCTTCAATGATTTTTCCATCAAATTCAATAATGACATCACCAGATCTTATCCCAGCTTTTTGGGCCGGTCCATTCGGAACATCTGTTACCAAAGCACCTTCAATAGTCTCCAGGCCCAACGCTTCCGCTACTTCCTCATTCAAATTCTGAATCCGAACCCCTAGCCAACCTCTCCGTGTTTCTCCAAACTCACGCAGCTGTTCTATTACTTTTTCCACGACCACTGAAGACATAGAAAAACCAATTCCTATCGATCCTCCATTGGGAGACAATATTGCTGTATTCACACCTATTACTTCACCGTTCGTATTAAACAAAGGTCCACCAGAATTTCCTCTGTTTATTGCAGCATCGGTCTGTATGAAATCGTCATAGGGACCCCGCAGATCCCTTCCTCGCGCAGAAATGATACCCGCCGATACAGAGAACCCCTGACCCAACGGATTACCGATTGCTAACACCCAATCTCCAACCCTTGACTTATCACTGTTTCCAAACTCTACATACGGCAGGCTATTTTGGGAATTAACCTTAAGTAAAGCTACATCTGTTTTTGGATCAGTTCCAAGAACTTCAGCCTCCAGAATGGATCCGTCTAGCATTTCGATTTTTATTTCATCTGCATTTTCTATTACATGATTGTTTGTTACCAACAAACCATCAGGTGAAATAATAAAGCCCGACCCTAATGCTGTGCCCCGCCGCCGTGGCCTCCGCTGTTGATCACCTGGTTGTTGCTTCTCCAAATAGTCTCTAAAAAACTCTTCGAATGGTGATCCTCTAGGAACCATGGGATTAAACTGCTCTCTCTCAGGAACTGCAGCAGTAGTGGTTATATTGACAACTGCAGGGCTCAACCGTTCCACTAAATCTGCAAAACTATCGGGTAAGTCTTTTGCTTGGCCAGTAGTATTAATAGTAGTTGAGAACAGCAGCACTAAAATAATACACCGTATCGTACTAACTATATATTGTAGTGGGGCGAACATAACGCTAAATTTCTCATGCACAACGTGTATCGACATTACCGACTCCATCAGTATTTCTAATTTTCGTTAGTCTAACGACTCAATTTTCTCAAGAACCAAAGGCATACTTAACAATCTCTAGAATTCTGTCAGCATTAGAATAGCCACGCCTGCAGCCATTACAATTAAACCAATTCTTGACAGTTCCATTCTCGAAAACTTACTTAGAACCTCTAAAACCTTAGGTATGCGTCCTGGTGCAACAGCTAGAAAAAAGCCTTCAAAGACCGCTACAGAACCTAAGGCAAACAGAAGTTTGTCCATTACTTTGACCCACTCTCTTTTATATAATCAAAAAATTCGGAGTCTGGATTCAATACGATTGTTGTATTCTTACCCGTCATAGATCCTTCATAAGCTTTCAAAGACCTTATGAATGCATAAAACTCAGGGTCACGACCAAAGGCTTCAGCCAAAAGACGTGTCGTTTCAGCGTCTGCTTCACCTCTTATAATTTCTGAATCACGTCTAGCTTCGGAAACTATCTCCATTGCTTTTCTATCAGCCAAAGCTCTGACACGTTGAGCCGCTTCTCTGCCGCGGGCTCTTTCGTCAGCCGCCATTCTCTCTCTTTCTGCCTGCATTCTCTGAAAGGTAGCTGCCAAATTTTGCGTTGGCAAATCGGCGCGTTTAATTCTAACATCCACTATTTCTACACCTAACCCAGCAGCCTCCGCGATCGCAGCATCTCGAATGCGCGTCATTAAACCTACTCTGTCAGCTGACGTAACTGCATTTGATGTCACGGAACCAAGCACTTCTCTCAACGATGCATTCAGAATTCTCTCCAATCGAACCTCTGCTGACGCTGTACCGCCAGTTCCAACCGCTTTTCTAAACATCACAACATCAACAATCCGATATCGTGCAAAAGCATCTACGACTAAGCGTCGGTCATCCAAGGGAGTTACCTCTAACGGCATAGTGTCTAATGATAGTATTCTATCATCGTACCTAACTACATTTTGAATAAACGGTATTTTCCATTTGATACCTGGTTCCGTCTTAACGCTCTTTACTTGCCCAAACTGTAGAACAAGGGTTTTTTCTCTTTCATCAACCACGAAGATTGAAGATGAAACTCCAAAAAGAATAAGTCCAAAAACAATGAGGAGGATTAAAGATCTATTCATTAGTTGTTACCTCCGATCTTAAGTTGGTTTAAAGGCAAATACGGTACTACCCCTTGCCCCGCCTCTGATTTTTGATCCAAAATGACTTTGTCTACGTCACCCAGGACACGCTCCATTGAATCAATATATAAACGCTTTCGGGTCACGTCTCGGGCCTCTACATATTCATTGTAAATCGATATAAAGCGACTTGCTTCACCAGTAGCTTCATTTATCACCCTAGCTTTATACCCCTCAGCCTCCTGCTTCAGCTGTTCCGCCTCTCCTCTGGCTTGGGCTAACGCTTGGTACTCATATGCGTCAGCTTTTTTTTCTAGCGTATCACGCTCCTGTTCAGCTGCTTGCACATCCCTAAATGCATCGATAACTTCCGCAGGTGGATCCGCCCTATCGAAATTCAATCGTACTATGTTAACCCCACTATTGTACGTGTCTAAAATATTTTGAATGAGTTCGCGAACATCTGCGCTGACTAGAGCCCTATCACGATTCAATATTGGGCTAAGTTGCGACCGACCAATTACTTCCCGCATTGCAGACTCTGAAACTGCTCGTATGGTCTCTGTTGGATCGGCTAGATTAAATAAAAACTTGGCAGGATCAGAAATATTCCACACGACCTGAAAATCAATATCTACAATATTCTCATCACCTGTTAACATTAAGCCTTCATCTTGCCGACCACCCCGGCCTCCCACACCGATGTCTTCAGTATTTTCCCTCGTAACAGTCAAAACTTCATGAGTGATTAAAGGCCAAGGGGCAAAGTTTAGACCTGACTCACCCGTGTCATAGTACTCCCCAAAAAATAACTCTATCGATTTCTCCTCAGGTTTCACTGTGTAGAAAGACAAGAAACCCCACATAACCACAAGAGCCAAAACTATCAGCGAAATACTGCCTTTCCCAAAACTTGGCAAGCCACTAGGACCTGATCCACCGCCACCGCTCGGACCACCACCTTTTCCTCCCATTAGAACCTTGAGACGCTCTTGTCCTTTTCTGACGATTTGATCA
>CACIIZ010000089.1 GCA_902586855.1 uncultured Alphaproteobacteria bacterium
GGGCATCAAATTTCCCCCATTACTTTAGCTTTAAAACCAAATATTTTTCTTTTACCTCTAAAAGGGATAAGTCTCACAATCCTAATCTGACCAGGTTCAAACCTTACAGCCGTCCCAGATGGGATATCTAACCGATAACCTAGGGTAATTTTACGATCAAAATGTAATGCCTTATTCGTTTCAGAAAAATGATAATGACTGCCAACTTGTATCGGCCGGTCACCCGTATTCGATACTTTCACTTCCACAGACTCAACGTCTTGATTCAAAACAATATCTCCCCCCATGGTAAAAATCTCTCCAGGATTCATTCTATTTCCTTTTTTCTGATTGGGTAATGAACTGTGACTAATTTTGTACCATCGGGAAAGGTAGCTTCTACTTGTACATCTTTGATCATTTTTGATATCCCATCCATACATTGATCTTCTGATATAATTTCTCCCCCCTCAGCCATCAACCGAGCCACAGTCTTTCCTTCTCTAGCGCCTTCAATTACGAAGTCCGATATGAGAGCAATCGCTTCAGGATGATTAAGCTTTATCCCTCTATTCAAACGGTTCCTTGCAACCATCGCAGCCAAGCTAATCAATAGCTTGTCTTTTTCTCTTGGGGTCAAATACATGTGTTTTCCTTAAATCATCCAAACTCTTGGTATAGCTCTTTCATGAGAAGAAATTAATTTTATCAAAAGAGTAGAAAAATGTTTGATTATAGACGGATCTTCTGCCGCTACTCTACATACAAGACAGTTATTCCAGCAACTAGCTCCTCCATTAAGTTTTTCCTGCTCCATAATTCGCCTCACTTGTTTAAGATATCCCTCCGACTGCAAAGAAACATAAATAACTGTACCAATGCAAGTATTATGTCCTAAGTTCGCCTTTCCGTATAGACAATCCCGACCAGAGAATAAAAAATTTTCCGCAAGTACTAATTTTTGATCTCTTTTGATGCGCCACTGATCGAAAAAATAGCAATTTTTACTAATTTCACCTCTCGCAAGACGACCAAAGACTATATTCTCAACTATTAGAAGGTTGGAATTATTATTAATATTAAAATTCATTGTCCGAGATAGCTTCGATCGATCAAATAAAATCAACTCTTGAGGGCACCAATATAGAGTGGAATTATCTCCCACCTTTAGATCAATCTGAACCCTACTCATATCGCCGATAGACTTATAAACTTTCTCAGATGCCTGGCTGGTGATCCAAGTTTCAGTGTCGTTTCCACCGCAAATAGATATTGACAATTGGTCTCCCCCGACAATTCCACCTCCAGTATTAATAATAATGGCTTCCTTCCCAGGCCTAAAAGACTTCGGGATCAGTGCTTTTAAAGAACCTGATTGATACAGACTTGAAAGTGTGGTTTCTCCTTTCACTCCAACAAAAGATACTTCTAAGAAGCCTCTGGCGCGTTGCAATAATATCTTATCTTCCTTCCGTCCATAAAAAAGTGTGTTCATCATAAATCAACCGTTTTGCCAGTGACACATTCCAATTTTTTCCTCTTAAATATTGAGTTGAGCAATGTTTAAAATTTTTTAATATCAGTTTAAGACACTAAGTTCTTTCAAAGACACATCCATAGAGTCAGTCGGAAATCTGATAATCACAGGATTTATAATATTAAAAAAAAAGAAGGAATGTCCAGAGCGATCCAGCCATCTTCCATTTGATACTGTTAGGCTTTTTTTGTAAGATTCGGAGAATAATGCTATTCGTTTCACATGTAATTAAATATGCTAAGTAATAATCTAAGTTGAAAGGCAGATTTTAGTGACATTGCCAGATCTAAAACTAGCTGTAAAAATTTTTTTCAGTTATCGCGTCAGAAAAAAAGCAATTAAGATAGCACTAATAGTCGGACTAATTCTAGCTTTCATAAATCATGGAAACGAGCTACTAACTCTCTCGATTTCTGGAGACACCTGGATACGGATGATTTTAACATTTTTTGTGCCATATACCGTATCTTCCCTAACTGCGACACAAGTTATACTTGCTGATTTAAGAAATAAAAGTAACTGATTTTATGTTCCATCATAATTTGGGGCTTATAGTTTGTCATACTAAGAAATATTTTGGAAGAATTAGTTTCTCTAAAATTATTTTATCTAATGATTGAACTGACGTGAAAATATTTCACTTACATTGTAAGCCGCCTGTTTTCATGGAAACAAATTTGAGTTAAAGTACTTGTATATTTATTGGGACTGGAATCAGATCTATGGAACGTGAATATGGTTTATTTAACCCTTCGTTTACGCTTAGCGATCAAAACATAAATGGTTTTCATGAGGCTTTCTATAATTTGACAGAACCGAGCTTGATGGAACATGCAATCAAAAGAAATGAGGGTGAATTAGGTCTCGGTGGCACTTTGCTTGTTAATACAGGAAAGTTTACTGGACGATCCCCCAAAGACAAACATATTGTAATTTCACCTAGCACTAAGGAAAAAATTTGGTGGGAACAAAACGCTAAAATGGAAGAAAGTTCATTCGATGTCCTATATGCTGACATGCTGGATCACATGAAAGGCAAAAGTCTTTTTGTTCAGGATTTATTTGCGGGTGCAGAAAAAGACCATCGAATCAATATTCGAGTCATATCTGAACTGGTATGGCATAACTTGTTCATAAGACATTTACTAATCCGCCCTAATGAACTTGAAGTGGCAGACTTCATCGCCGATTTTACAATTTTAAACCTACCAACTTTCTTTGCGGACCCGATCAGGCATGGATGTAGATCCGAAACTGTTATAGCGATTAATTTCGATGAAAAAATTGTGCTCATAGCAGGAACTGAGTATGCTGGAGAAAATAAAAAAGGCGTGTTCACATTACTTAATTACCTCCTTCCACAAAACAATATAATGCCGATGCATTGCTCCGCAAATAGAATTTCTGATACTTCATCGGATTCAGCAATTTTTTTTGGTTTGTCAGGGACAGGAAAAACTACTCTTTCAGCCGATGGTAAAAGAGTTTTGGTCGGCGATGATGAACATGGTTGGTCCACTAATGGTATTTTTAATTTTGAAGGAGGATGCTACGCGAAAACCGTAAATCTGTCTCACAAAAATGAACCCGAGATCTATGCGACAACATCAAAATTTTCAACTGTGATCGAAAATATGGTGTGCGATGAGCGCAATAGACAATTGGATTTTCAAGATGATAGCTTGACGGTAAATATGCGTGCTGCATATCCAATGCATTACATAGCTAATTCTGCTACAGATGGCTTAGCAAAACATCCGAAGGATCTTGTAATGCTAACTTGTGACGCATATGGAGTAATGCCCCCAATAGCTTCTCTTTCATCAGCTCAAGCTATGTATCATTTTTTATCTGGTTTTACATCGAAAGTAGCTGGCACTGAAAGAGGGGTAACTGAGCCTGAGCCAACGTTCTCAGCTTGTTTCGGTGCTCCGTTTTTACCTCTACGGCCTGAAGTATATGGAAACCTGTTAAGAGAAAAAATCACAAACTTCAATACGAGATGCTGGCTTATAAATACTGGATGGACAGGGGGAGGATTTGGGATTGGAAAACGTATGCCAATTCATATAACTAGAGCACTGCTGAATGCGGCACTTGAGGGGCGTTTAGATCGTTGTTCTTTTCGTAAAGATCCAAACTTTGGTTTTAAAGTGCCCATTTCTCTCCAAGACGTTGATAATAAATTCTTAAACCCCCGCGAAAATTGGCTTGATAAAGTTTCTTACGACAAAACAGCTGCCAAATTAGTTAAATTATTCGCTGACAATTTTGAACAATATTTACCTTTCGTAGATGAACAAACAAAAGCTGCAGCAATTGGTTAATCTTCAGCGTTTATAGCGCTAATTATCGCATCTCTCGTGATTGGTAAATTTGTTACATGACATCCGATAGCATTGGCTAC
>CACIIZ010000090.1 GCA_902586855.1 uncultured Alphaproteobacteria bacterium
TTTATAAAGACGGTGAGTTGGTTGAATAGTCATAAAAAACAAAATGGTCTTATTAAGGAATATCACGAGAATGGGGAGTTGAAGTCTCAAGGACACTATCAGGACGGTCTAAAAGTAGGTTTACACGAAAGATTTCATGAAAACGGACAGTTACAAGGTAAAGGAAATTTTAAAGACGGAAAACTAGACGGTCTATGGAACTGGTATTATGACAACGGTCAGTTATCCCACACAGGTAGTTTTCACAAAGGTAAACGTATCTTTCTGTGGGAAGAATATCATTACAATGGTCAGTTGATGTACAGACGAAATTTTAGAAATGGACTAGAAGTTGGTCTTTGGGAAAGATTTGATGAGGAAGGTCATTCGTTATCAAAATGAAAACCCTAACTACACTCATAACCATAATCTTCATATCTCTCCTATCATCACCAAGTTGGAGTGAAACTCTGACCATGGATGACTTGGTAGAGAGGAATGATATCTATTACAAGAAGTTTACCAATGTTCCATTTACTGGAGAGGTTTCTGGTGTGGTAAGTGGAAGTTTCAAAGATGGAAAGAAGAATGGTGAGTTATTGGTATTCCTTGAAAATGGTCAGTTGTTTAGTAGATATAATTACAAACATGGAAAGTTGAATGGTCTTTGGGAATTATATCATTATAATGGTCAGTTAAATGTAAGAGGAAATTACAAAGACGGAAAAGACGATGGTCTTTTTGAAAGTTATCATGAAAATGGTCAGTTGAGTTCTTTAAAAAATTGGAAAGACGGAAAGGGAAATGGTCTTTTCGAATCCTATTATGATACTGGTCAGTTAAAATCTAAAGGAAATTTCAAAGACGGAAAACTAGATGGTTATTGGGAAGATTACCATGATATTGGTCAGTTAAAATCTAAAGGAAATTATAAAGATGGAAAAAAAGATGGTCTTTGGGAGAGATATTGGAACAATGGTCAGTTAAGTCATAAAGGTAATTACAAAGACGGAAAAGAAGATGGTTTCTTTAAATATTATTACAAAAGAAATAGTCAGTTAAGAATGAAAAGAAATTTTAAAGACGGAAAAGGAAATGGTCTTTGGGAATACTTTAATGAGGATGGTTCTCTGAAAAAAACTGAAACTTGGAAGAATGGTGTGAAACAATAATAATTCACATCTTGGGAGAGTTTAATCTGATATGAAAACCCTAACGATACTCATAACCATTCTGTTCATATCATTTCTATCATCAACAAGTTGGAGTGAAACTCTGACCATGGATGACTTGGTTAAGAGAAATGACCTTTATTACAAGAAGTTTACTGATGTTCCATTCACTGGAGAAGTTGGTAATATCTTTAAGAATGGAAAATTCAAAGATGGAAAGAAAGAGGGATTTTGGAGAGAGTATAATGGTGATGGTTCTTTGGGAAAGAAAGAACATTTTAAGGAAGGTAAACTAGATGGTCGTTCTGAATATTACTATATCGGTGGTCAGTCAATTATTGAAAACTATATAGATGGTAAATTGAATGGTAGTTGGGAAATGTATCATGACAATGGTAAGTTATCAGAGTTAAGAATGATTCCAATACAGTAATGTCATACGAGAATGGTAGATTTCATTTTAGTATGAATACTTTTAACAATATTACAGTTGTAACGGGAACATGTTCCATTTTTTAAAAACTTCTGATCCTTTGGATCGATTTAAAACCATCCCTTTTTTCTTTTAAAGTACAGTCGTTGGAGGTTAGGTGACCGACCATTATTATCTGGAACTACAGATACTAATTCCCAACCTTCCAAACCTATTTCATTTATTTTACGACCAACATTGTCAGTATCTTTGTTGTGAGTAATGTTTCTTTCCTCACCCATTGTTACTACATAGTATTCCCATCTCATTCAGTTCTCTCCCCTTTTGTGTAATTTGTCATGGAAACTTTCCCTCACAAACATTGTTCATAATTTCATTATATCTTTTTCTGTAATTACTCATTCTTCTTTGAACAGTTCGTTTATCAATTACACCACCATCACTTCCAAGACCCTCTGTAAAACTTGGAATTGGATATCGTTTCTTTGATTCACGTTCTTGGATTTTTTGAGATAATTCATAATTAGGTAAATCTGGAAATTTCAAACTATATTCATAAACAAGAAGGGGAATCCTTACTCCATCAAATTTTATGTTTTTGGTGGATACATCATACTTTGGATTTTGACCTCGTTCTTTTGTACCAAACAATTCTTTCCAGTTATCCTTCCACCAATCGTCAGGTTTAACTCCAAGTATATAATTGGAACTTCCCCAACTATCATACTTTGACCAATCTACAGTTTTGGATTCATCTCGTTCACAATGTTGAAGATACTTGAACCACAGAATGTAAGTTCGTTTTCTTCTAGGTATCCAATGACCCTCACGATGAAGAACCTGATTACGATGTATAGGTTCAAAGAGTGTTCTACCTTCTTTGTTCTTTCTAACAGGGTCGTTTTTTCGTCTGTATTTCTCCACCCAATTTATCCCCAACGTGGAACAACCTTTCCACTCAAACCAGTATAATCATATTAGTAAGTAAACAGAAATATCTATTAAAAGAAGTGGTTAAAACATCTGTTTTGAACATGGGTAAAATCAAAAAATTAGGACTAGGAAAATAAGGGGTTTTAGACCCCTTTTTTTTTGAGGGTTTTGAACATGGGTACTTACCCCCAACGTGGAACAAAAAATTACCACTCATAGGGTAATATGAATGAGTAAGTCAGAAATGGTTCTGACAAAATTCTTAAATAGGAGAAACCCATGAAATACGACAAAAAACAACGTGAAGATGGACGGAAAAAGTCAGAAGAACTTTCGTCGGAAATAAAAGAAAATTTAAATCGAAAGGATTATTTCATTACTGGATACATAGTTCCAGATTATTTAATGAGTTTTGGAAATCCAGATATGATGGAAAGTCCAAGACGATTTTATACACCAGTAAGTCTACTTGAGATCGAAGATTATATTACAAGGATGAAAAGTGGATGGTGGACTCATCCAGACATAAATACAAAACATGAAGATGATATTCCATACGATGAAAGAAAGTTTGGAAGATACCAAAACATCATTATCGAACCTTTCTCTGAAGAACTAGAGAAACGTTATCTTGATGGAGTGGACAAAGATTTCTTTAAGATTCAGAGAGATCTCTACCACGAACTCAACCAAAATTGAGGAGACGGTGTAATGAGTGAGAAAAAATTTATAGTTTATTGGACTGACGACGATGAAAAAAAATTTCAGACTGTTATCCACTCAACAGATGAGGAATCTGTAAAGAACGAATTTTATGATGGGTATGGAAATGAACTTGGTGATTATGGAGATATCACCAAAATCA
>CACIIZ010000091.1 GCA_902586855.1 uncultured Alphaproteobacteria bacterium
AAAGAACCAACGTTCAAATTGCAAAAATAATAGATTCTTCAACCGTCAAAGTAAAAGTTTGGGAGAGGGGATGTGGGGTGACGCTGGCCTCCAGTTCATCGGCATGTGCAGTAGCAGTTGCTTCCAATAGGCTTGGTCTTACCACTGGAGAAGTAAGAGTAGCCTTAGATGGAGGAAACCTGTTTGTTGAATGGCAAGAAGATGGTGTCTGGGTAACTGGGCCCACAACCTTTGTTTTCTCTGGGACAATATCAGAGGATCTGCTAAACAACTAATCTAATTTCATATGCAAGAAAATATTTTTAAAACATTTGGATGTAGACTAAATATCTTTGAAACAGAAGTTATAAGAAGCTTTGTTGAAGAGCAAAACCTACGTAACGTAGTGATCTTAAATACTTGCGCTGTAACCACAGAAGCTGAAAGAAAAGCAAAACGTGAAGTTCAAAAATTAAGAAATAACAATCCTAGCTCTTTCCTCATCGTAACTGGATGTGCAGCTCAACTCAACCCATCCTTTTTCCAAAAAATGAGAGAAGTTGATCTTGTCCTCGGTAATGTTGAAAAGTTGTCCAGAGATTCTTGGATTAAAGTAAAAGGTTTTCAATCTGGTGAAAAACACTCTCTTAATACTAGGCTCTTAACTGACATAATGCGCTCAACTAAACTTAAACCAAAAACTATTCAACCATCTCAGACCAAGACTAGAGCCTTTATTGGAATCCAAAATGGTTGTGATCACCGATGTACTTTTTGCGTTATTCCCTACGCCAGAGGAAATTCACGATCACTTACGCTAAAGCAGATTAAGGAGCAGATTGAACATTTGGTATCAAGTGGAGTAAAAGAAGTTGTCTTGACCGGAGTAGATATTACGGCCTGGGGAGCTGATTTACCAAATCCAAAAAAATTAGGAGATTTAGTAGAGTGTATACTAAAATTTATTCCTGGATTGCCTCGACTGAGGATTTCATCCATAGACAGTGTGGAGGCAGATACAAAGCTCATCAAACTTCTGTGCGAAGAGGAGAGACTGATGCCTCACCTGCACCTATCCCTGCAATCAGGTGATAATCTTATTCTAAAAAGAATGAAAAGAAGACATAGTCGAGAGGATGCTATCGAGTTTTGCAGTGTACTAAAAAAGGCACGACCAGAAATTACCCTCAGTGCAGATTTAATCGCGGGATTTCCCACTGAGGACGAAGAAATGTTTAAGAATACTGTAGAAGTAATAGATGAGTGCAAAATTGATTGGTTGCACGTTTTCCCATTTTCTCCCCGACCAGGCACGCCAGCTGCTAAAATGCCTCAAATATCTCGATCGATTATTGAGGAACGCGCTGCTCAACTTAGGGACATAAGTCAAACTAAACTAAATCAACTCCTAGATCATAAGATAGACAGTATTCAGAGTGTTTTGGTAGAAACAAACTTAAAGGGTTTCACCAAAGATTTTAACAAGGTCACTTTTCCCGAAGGTCCAAAAATTGGTGAAATTGTTGAAATGAGAATAAAATCTCATGAGAAAAATGAGCTGTTTGGTTTGCCCATTTCTTAACTAAAAAAACTTTCCTTGTTTACATAAACAAATCTAACTCTAGCACTGGAGGTGTCTGCTGCTAAACGGACAAACAAATATATTTCATTTCCAAGAATTCTTCTATGCCGTGCCTGGATCCTTCTCTCCCCAATCCAGATTGTTTTACTCCCCCGAAGGGCGCTAATTCAGTTGAAATTAAACCAGTATTAACACCAACCATACCATATTCTAGAGCTTCAGAAACGCGCCAGACTCTCGACAAATCCTTCGCATAAAAATAGGCGGCCAAACCAAAAATAGTATCATTAGCCTGTTTAATAACATCCTCGTCATCTTTAAATCTAAATAAAGGAGCTACTGGTCCAAATGTTTCATCTGTAGCGACCATCATATCTTTTGAGACTTCGGTTAAAAGAGTAGGTTCAAAAAACGATCCTCCTAGACTGTGTCTTTTCCCTCCTGAAACCAAATTTGCTCCTTTGGAAAGAGCATCCTGGATATGCTGCTCAACCTTAAGGACGGCATCTTCTGTAATTAATGGCCCTAGGGTGACATTATTATCAAAACCGTTACCTACGTTGAATTTTTCTACGGCTTTACTCAATCTCTCTGCAAATGCCTCATAAACGCTGTCTTGGACGTAAATCCTATTTGCGCACACACAGGTCTGCCCATTATTTCTATATTTTGAAATTATCGCTCCCTCGACAGCGGCATCTAAGTCTGCATCATCAAATACTATGAATGGTGCATTACCTCCGAGTTCCATAGACATCTTTAAGACTTGTTCAGATCCTTGTTTGAGCAAAACCCGACCAACCTCTGTTGATCCCGTGAAAGTCAACTTTCGCACTTTTGAATTTGAACAAAATTCTTCCCCAATCAATTTGGACTGTTTAGAAGTGACCATGGAAAAAACACCTTTTGGCAGCCCTGCTCTCTCGGCCAAAACAGCTATAGCTAAAGCAGATAATGGAGTTTCTCCAGCAGGTTTAGCAACAAAAGTACATCCAGCAGCTAATGCAGGTCCAAGCTTTCTCGTAATCATTGCATTTGGGAAGTTCCATGGGGTAATAGAAGTTACTACGCCTATTGGCTGTTTGATAACCAAAAGCTTTTTATCTGGTTGATGGCCAGGTATGGTTTCTCCGTAAATTCTTTTAGCTTCTTCAGCAAAAAATTCTAAGAAACTAGCACCATATGTTATCTCCCCTTTTGCCTCCAACAATGGTTTTCCCATTTCTGCTGTAAGAATTTTTGCTAGATCTTCTGCATTTTCAATCATCAAATGATAGAATTTTTGAATTATTGTAGCTCTTTCTTTTCCAGTTTTGAGAGACCAGCTTTTCTGCGCATCATAGGCTGCATCTATCGCCATCCGAGCTTCCCGTACTCCAAGATCAGGAACTGTTGTAATAGTCTGCGAAGTAGCAGGATTATTTACATCGAAAGTTTTCTTTGTATCTGAGTCCACCCATTCCCCAGCAATGTAGGCCTGACTCCTAAGCAAAGTCGTGTCAGACAATAAGGACCGTAAGT
>CACIIZ010000092.1 GCA_902586855.1 uncultured Alphaproteobacteria bacterium
GAATATGTTTCAGATCCCATCAGAAAGGCCAAACCCAGATAAACTGCAATGGGGCCAAACATTCCCCCTGCAGTGGCAACCAAAGGGGTAAGAGCCTTCTTCCCTCTCAAGGGACCCGACTTTAATGCTACAGCTTCCCAAACTTCCTTCCCAGCAACAGCAAAGAAGAATGCCATGAATAAATCATTAACCAAATAATGGAGAGTAAGTGTACGATGCACATGCCCCTCTGAATCCATGTGAGCGTGCCCAATAAAACCATCATCCCAGATGGGATACTCGACAAAATGATGGTAGCTACCATAGTCAATATTGGCCCAAATGAGAGCTATTAAAGCCCCAATGATCAGGAGTAGCGAATACTCGGTCAAAAAGTTTAGTGCCTTGTTCATTGTATGTCCTTAAAATTAACTTACTACTATTTGAGGGAATCTATTTTAGACGCTAGTATAGTTATAAATGCAAATTGTTCAAATATACTTTTTCACTGCAGAATATTGTTAATTTTCTATTCTACAAGTTATATTATTTAGTAACCCCTTTTAAAATCTACTAAACCAACTGGTTTCTTACCCTCTAGGATTAATTCTATATTTCTAGCAAGTACTTTGGAAGAGGATTCTATAGAGGTATCTGCTGCAATATGTGGAGTAACAGTGACCCTTGGATGCACCCAATATGGATGCGAAGGAGGTAAGGGCTCTGTTGCGAAAACATCGAGTGTAGCATTTAAAATGTGTCCCATCTTTAAACTTTTCAAAAGAGCGATATCATCAATTAAACTACCCCTACCAGCATTTATTATTGCTGAGTCTTTTTGCATGACCGACAGCGTCTCCTCATTAAGGATATGGAAGGTCTCCTTGGTCAATGGAAGTAAAACAATTAAGATTTCTGCAAATCTCAGGACTTTTTTAAGTCCCTCACTCCCATGGAAGCATCTAATTCCCGTTAAGTTTTTTGCTGTCCTACTCCAACCCACAACATCAAAACCTAAGAAATGAAGAGCTTCAGCAGTTGGTTTTCCTAAAGCACCTATTCCTAAAATACCAACCCTTCGATCTTTTGCTAATGGGGGTTTTGATTTATGGCGCCAAATTCCATCTTGGCCCAAGATATGACGATCTATGCCCAGGTGAATTCTGAGTGTGTGTGCAACGCACCACTCAATCATACCGCTTGTGAGACCATCGTCTACCATCTTGACCAAAGGACAGTTTAAACTTGAATTGTTTAGCAAATGCTCCACACCAGCATATATACTCAGGACTGCTTTATTATTAATGTAAGTAGAAAAATCGTGTCTAATTACTCTTCCATTTGATTTCACAGGGGAATAGATAATGAATTCAACCTCTTGTACCTTTTCGGTTTTTTTGTCAGACATAGTGCATTCTGGTAAACCCCGTTCTTTCAAAGCCTGTCTAAGAGAAATCTCATAACTCGGAAACAAATCGGACAAAAATAAAATTCGCATTTTATTCTCTCCTCAGAAGACGATGAACGTGAGCACTTTGAATCAATCCAAAAGTTCCCAAAACCACCAACATAGCCGAGCCCCCATATGAAATTAAAGGCAAAGGTACCCCAGTGACGGGTGCTATGCCTGTGACCGCCGCAATATTTATGAAAAAATAGGTGAAGAACATAGTTGCTAAGCCTATTGTGAGCAAGCTTCCAAATTTGTTCTTGTTTGTTATTGCCGATGCGATACAAAAGATTATGATTACAGAGTACATGAGCAGTAATCCAACACTGCCAAAAAAACCAAATTCCTCGGCTATTGTAGTAAAAATAAAATCAGTATGCTTTTGGGGAAGAAAATCTAACTGACTTTGACTGCCTTGCATAAAACCTTTACCCTCCAATCCACCTGAACCTAAGGCTATCTTTGACTGAGTTATCTGATACCCGTCACCTAAAGGATCATGACTTGGGTTTAGAAAAGTATCTATTCTGCCGAATTGGTAATCAGTGACAAGTTGCCATGAGGTGCCACGACTATGAAATATCAATGCGAGTAACCCAGGTAGAAGAAAAATGCCTCCTAAAAAATAAAAGTAGTGCACTCCTGCTACAAACATAATTGTCAGTCCTGTGATAGCTATGATTGTACCGGTCCCTAAATCAGGTTGAGGAATTACTAATGCAGTGGGTATTAGAATTATTACTAATGGAACCAGTACCCAAAATATATTTGAAACTTTGTTTGGCTTCAACCAATCATAATAAATGGATAGGAACATCACTAAACCTACTTTAATTATCTCTGATGGTTGGAAACGGAATGAACCTATCTCAAGCCATCTCCTCGCCCCTCCTCCATAGTCGCCAAAGAATAACACGAAGATCAGTAAAAGAATTCCGAGTAGATATACAAACGGGGAGCAAGCTCGCCAAAAATCAATATGTATGAAACCCATGATTATCATTATGATGAAGCCGACCACAAATCTTTCTACTTGTGGTCTTGTCCATTTTTCAAAGTCTCCCTCGGCAACAGAAAATAGCATGAGGAAACCAAAACAGCCTATAACCAATACCAGTAACAAAAGGGGCCAGTGCACAAAAAACAATTTCCGAACTCCCTTCGGTAGATCTTCGTATTCCTGAGTATAATTGACTACTATCCTGTTATCCTTCCGTATTCATTTCTTGAACATCATCACGCTTAATTCTATCCAGCATTAATTCAACCTCATTTCTTTGCTCAATTGGATAGGCATTTAATTCAGGAGTTTTACCTGAAAGTGCAAAGAGCATTATATCTCGGGCTATAGGTGCGGCCACCTGAGATCCCCCACCCCCATGCTCAACTACAACACTAATAGCGAATCTAGGTTTGGAAAAAGGTGCATAGCCAGTAAATAATGCATGATCCCTCTGGTGCCTGGGAAGATCTTCATTCTTCTTTATTCCACTTATTCTCTCATTTTCAGAAATTTCCCTTATTTGAGAAGTTCCCGTTTTTCCTGCAAAAATATTTCCCTTGTCAATAATTCTTGATTTATAAGCGGTACCAGTTTTTTTGT
>CACIIZ010000093.1 GCA_902586855.1 uncultured Alphaproteobacteria bacterium
TGAGGGAACCCCGGCATATGAGGCATTGAAACCAGAGCCACAGATAAGAAAACTGATTGGGCCAGCCCTTGAAGGCCAGTGTAAACTTAATGAGGGTGTATTTATTGGAGGATCTCAAAATTTCAATTTAACGGTGACACAAGAAAAAATGATAATGTCGCCGGAGGGTAGTGATGAAGTCATTGAATTTGACTACATCGTTGATCAAAGTACGGGCCGTTTGGCAAATCCTGAGAGCCGAGATAACCAACTGAGCATAACTTCTGGCTTTATGTTTGATGATAGTGAAGTTATCGGGCAATGTGATTTCTCAAAAACATCCTCTAATGAAACATCTTGCCAAGATGATCCTAAAGCATGTTTGGACAAAGATCTTTGCTCTATTGCAACCAAAATGGACGCTGGAGAAAAAGTTTGGGACATGTGGGGTGATGGTAAAAATCATTCAAAGGAAGCCAAAGCAAGAGGATTAAGCTGTCAGGTAGGTACACTTGTCGAAAGCAAAGATGAGCAAGCTAACTTACTGAAGAATGCAGACGATGCCTATGAGAAAGGTGATTTTGGTCTCGCATTACAAATCTATAAAGACCTTGCCGAAAAAGGAAATGCTTCAGCCGCGTATACTTTAGGAAAAATGTATTATGAAGGGTCGGGCACGCTTCAAAACTATCAGGAAGCTGCAAAATGGATGCAGTTATCAGCAGAACAAGGTTTTGGTGCTGCTTCAAACGAGTTGGGAGAAATGTTTGAATTTGGGAAAGGGGTTCTCCAAGATTTTCAGGAAGCGGTAAAATGGTATCGACTCGGTGCTGAGCAAGGGAATGCTTCAGCCCAATATAATTTAGGAAAAATGTACGATAGAGGAGACGGGGTTGCACAAAATGATAAAGAAGCTGCCTGGTGGTACCAGTTATCGGCAACAAAAGGTTTTGCAGATGCTCAAAATGAACTTGGCAACGTGTATTATTATGGAAAAGGAACTCCCCAAAACTATCAGGAAGCTTTGAAATGGTATCTTCTCAGTGCTGAACAAGGGAATGCTTTAGGCCAATATAATGTAGGATGGATGTATGACGAGGGAGAGGGCACCCCCGAAAATGATCAGGAAGCAGCCAAGTGGTATCACCTATCTGCGGAACAAGGCTATGCCCCTGCTCAAGATGAGCTTGGGGATATGTTTTATTATGGAGATGGAGTAAATCAAAATGAGGAAGAAGCATTGAAGTGGTATAGGTTAGCAGCTGATCAAGGCAATGCCACGTCCCAATTCAGTGTGGGTCTCATGTATGATGTGGGTAGCGGTGGTGTCGCAGAAAATGACAAAGAAGCTGCGAGGTGGTATCAATTATCTGCGGAACAAGGGTTTCCCCCCTCCCAATATCTTCTGGCTGACCTATATTACAATGGATTGGGAGTTCCTCAAAATTACCAGGAAGCTTTCAAATGGCACCTATCTGCAGCAGAGCAGGGTCACGACGAAGCCCAGAATGAGTTGGCTAAAATGTTTTACGATGGAATAGGCGTTGAACAGGATTACCAACAAGCTTTACGCTGGTATAAAGCTGCTGCTGAACAAGGACTGGCTGAAGCTCAATATGGTGTTGGACAAATTTATGACCTTGGTAAAGAAGTGGCGGAAGACGATTCTGAAGCCGTCAAATGGTATAAGCTGTCAGCAGATCAAGGCTATGCCGAGGCTCAAAATGCTCTTGGTAACAAATATTATTGGGGTAAAGGTATAGAGAAAAATCACTCCCTAGCCGTAAATTTCTATCAGATGAGTGCTGAACAAGGCAATGATAAAGCCCAAAGAAATTTAGGATATATGTACGAAAAAGGCAAAGGTGTTACTAAAGACGAAAAGAAGGCATTTGAGTGGTACTTGCTTTCAGCAGAACAAGGAAATGCCGCAGCTCAGAATACCGTGGGTAATAAATATTACTGGGGTAAAGGTATAGAGAAAAACCACCAGGAAGCAGTAAAATGGTATCGCCTCAGTGCTGATCAAGGAAATAACAAAGCTCAAAGAAACCTTGGTTACATGTATGCCAAAGGAAAAGGGGTCAACAAAGATGAAAAGGAAGCCCTCAGGTGGTACTTACTCTCCGCAGAGCAAGGAAATGCGAAAGCTCAAAATACTGTTGGAAACAAATATTATAGTGGCAAAGGGACTGAAAAGGATTATGAAGAGGCCGTACGCTGGTACCGATTGGCAGCTAACCAAGGAAATGCATGGGGGCAATACAATTTGGCCAGAATGTATGCCGACGGTAAAGGTGTTCCAGAAAATGATCAAGAAGCCATAAAGTGGTACAAACTGTCTGCTGATAAAGGAAATTCTTGGGCCCAAAATAATCTTGGAAATATGTATTTTCGGGGCGAAGGTGTTGAGAAGAATTTCCAAGAGGCTATCAAATGGTATCGGTTCGCAGCTGAAAAGAAATATTCGTGGGGTCAATACAATCTGGCAAACATGTACGATAATGGCCATGGAGTGACTAAAGATAATGCAGAAGCTGTCAAGTGGTACACGCTGGCCGCAAAGCGAGGCAATTCAAAGGCTCAGTATCGATTAGGACTCAAGTATAAAGCAGGTTCGGGCATTGAACAAAGTGATATTTATGCCCATATGTGGCTAAATATTTCGTCGGCAAAAGGATATAAGGAAGCGCCCAAGGCTTTAAATGAACAAGAAAATATTATGTCAGCACCTGCAATCATAAATAGTCTTAAGCTTTCGGGAATCTGTAAGAAGAGCAAATACAAGAAGTGTAGCGTTCAAGATTTACAGTAATTTAAACATGCTTAATTAGTTGGTTGGTCTGATAAAAGATTCATGCCTGTTGTGTCATCCAAACACCAAGACCCATAAAACCTAGTCCGAGAGTACGAGTTAGTGTCAAGGGTGCTCCAGTTGAACCAAATAAAGCAAAATGATCAACAAGTGCAGCACTTACCAACTGTCCTAATAAAACAAAAAATATAGCATTCCCC
>CACIIZ010000094.1 GCA_902586855.1 uncultured Alphaproteobacteria bacterium
ACTTAAGAGTTTTAAAGGTTAGGAAAATCAAAATAAGTTTTTTTAATTTCTGTAATTAAGGCTGATTAGACCTCAGCTATCTTTTCACCATAGAGTATGTTTATTTTTTTACCGTGAAATCATTCAATATCTTTACCCTAACTGCGTTTTGCATTGTCTCTTTCTTTTACTTCTCGCCATCTCTTTTTGCTAACAATACTAAATTCAAACGATTTGCAGATAATTGCGTTGGTAATGATCTACCTGGGAAAGCAAAAGAAACTACCTCAAATACCCCCAAGTTAAAGAACCAAAGAGCTGTTTGCCAGGCGTACATAAATGGATATTTGGATGTCGCAAATCATAACTGCGAATTTGACCTTTATCCTGATGATCTCCACAAGTTAGATACAAGAAAAATATCTCTAGAACAAATAACTAAGGCTTGGGAAATATATTATCAGCAGTTGCCAGAGAATTCTAACCGCCAACTCATTGATCATCTCTGGCGCGCTTTTAATCCTCACTGGCCTTGTCGGAAAAGATAAGAATAAGTCCAATGTACCCATTCTTAACTGCTAAAAAATTTATTCCTTTAGCCCACCGTGGAGCTAACTATTATAATACTGAAAACACACTCGAAGCTTTCAAAAAAGCTCTGAACTTTGGCTTCATGCACATTGAAACAGATGTAAGAGCCAGCAAAGATGGCATTCCGTATATATTTCATGATCAAACATTAGAAAGATTAACGGGTGATAAGATTGCTATTAATAAACTTAAGTCCAGCGATCTAGAAAAAATACGTCTGCGAGGAGGAGCTTCGATTCCAAAATTAGAAGAAGTTCTAGAAGAATTTCCCCAAACTTTCTTTAATCTTGACGCTAAATCTTGGGATGTAGTACGTCCTCTAGCAAAATCTATTAACCGTCTCAAAGCATTTCATCAGATTTGCATTGGAAGTTTCAATGATTACAGAATTTCTGCGCTAAAAAGACTACTGAAGGGCCCAGTTTGCTATAGTGCTGGCACTATTAAATCACTGAAAATTATTTTGCTTGTCAAGCTTGGGATAAAACCAAAAATAATTGAACCTTGTATCCAACTACCTTATGTCTTCAAAGGTATGAAAATAATCAACCAATCCGTAGTCTCTAAAATTAAGAAAAGTGGCACAAAAATACACATATGGGGTACAAACGCTGAAAATAGTATCGTAGAACTTATAGATTATGGAGTAGATGGATTAATGGTCGATGATTGTTTACTTTTGAAGAAATTACTTATCAAAAAGGGGCTTTGGTAACTATTACATATTGTTTTCAAAAAATTATTGCATGGAGGTGAGGGCTCATGATTTTGCATTATGCACAAAATAGCAGAGCAGTACGAGTTGCTTGGCTATTAGAAGAGTTAGGTCTTCAATATAAGATCAAAAAATATTCTCTTGGAGATCCAGATATGCGATCCCCAGACTATCTCAAAATAAATCCCTTAGGTAGAGTGCCCGTGTTGGAAGTTGGGGACGCAATATTATTTGAGTCAGGGGCAATAATTCAGTACCTCCTCCATAAATACCCAGAACACCATTTAATACCTGACACAAAAACGAAAAACTTTTCTTCTTACTTGCAATGGTTTCACTTTGCTGAAGGAATGATAATGCCACAAATGAATATCATAGTAGTTGAAACAATTCTGCTCGCTCCAGAACGAAGAAATGAAATTAATGTTAAAAGAGCTACAAAACTTCTTTCCAAAATGCTCGAAAGCGTCGAAAATCATATGTCTGGCAAAGAGTATCTTGCTGGACAATTTACAGCAGCCGACATGATGACAGGGCATGCGGTAATCATGTCTGAAAAACTAGGTATTGACTTCACCGAGAAACCAAATCTTCGAGAATACACGAAAAGGCTAAATAAGCGTCCCGCACTCCAGAAAGCTTGGAATTTATGATAAGCTGGAATCCTTATCAAATTAGCTTTAGCTCGAAACCTCATTTGTTTCAGCTACTCCACCGATAATCAATTCATTGATTTTTTTACAATAGAAACTTACGTCGCTAGGCAGGTGCCCTTCGAGCAATCTTGCCTGATCTAGCACTATTTTTGATAGCTCATTAAAATTTTCCTTATCTGACAGAAGTAGTTTAGCCATATGTGCCATTAATGCATGGTCAGGATTGATTTCCAAAACACGAGGCATACCTTTAAAATCCTGATTTTGCATCTTCATTATTCTTTCCATTTGCACGTCCATACCAGTGTCAGAGGCTACCAAACAACATGCACTATCTATCAGCTTGGTGGAAATCCGGACATCACTTACTGTTTCGCCTAAAGCAACCTTGATACCTTCAGTCAAATCCTTGAATTTAGATGAGAGATTGTTATCCTTTTTCGTTTCACTTTTATCATCAAAATCTGATAGGTCTAAGGAACCCTGAGTAACAGAAACAAATTTCTTACCATCAAATTCATGATTGGCGGACAACCAAAATGTATCAATAGGATCTGTAAAGAAAAGAACTTCAATTTCTTTTGACTTAAACGCTTCCAAGTGAGGACTCTTGACCGCTTGATCTAAATTGTCTGCAGCAATATAATATATTTGATTTTGCTTCTTGTGCATACCATCAACGTACTGAGAAAGAAATTTCTCCTCCTCGCCCTTACTTGACTTAAACTTAGAAATACTCAGTAAATCCATTTTGTGATCCGCGTCTTCATATATGCCCTCTTTTAAAACAGCCCCGAATTCCTTCCAAAGTTTGTTGAAAGTTTCACCGTCTTTATCTCTGATTTTTTTAATCTCCAATATGATTTTTTTCTTTAGCGTTTTTGAAATTCTTTGTAAGGCCGGACTATGTTGAAGCATTTCCCTGCTCACATTTAAATTTAGATCTGAGGTGTCTAGTACGCCGTTAATAAAACGTAACCATCTAGGTAATATATT
>CACIIZ010000095.1 GCA_902586855.1 uncultured Alphaproteobacteria bacterium
GCCTTAGTGAATAAAATGTTTGGTCCAAAGTATATGGCCACACTATTTGGGATAGCGTTATTTTCCCATCAAATTGGTGGCTTTCTAGGTGCATATCTAGGGGGATATTTTTTCAATATCACGGGTGAATATACTATAGTTTGGTTGATTGACATAGCATTAGCTCTATTTGCAGCAGCCATTCACCTTCCGATCAAGGAAAAATTAGTAACTCAAACAGCGATATGATAGACTGTTTCGGATATTTTATCGCTATCAGAAATATAACTTTGATCTAGAGGATGAAATGCTTTCTAAGGAGTTAAGGGCGGCCAGCCAGATTGTAGCGATCGTGGGCCTAATTTTTTCTTTCTTGATGTTCGTACCTTGGTTGGCCTCTTTAGCAATGGGTTGGTATGGTGGGGAACCCTTCTTATGGTCAGGTTTGACTGCTGGTTTTGGATGTGTTCTAATTTTATTGGCAACAAGGGGGGAAACTCCTAGGATTTCCGCTCGCTTCGGCATTTTGGTGGTGAATCTTTTGTGGTGGGTCACTCCCCTGATCTGTGCTTTACCCTTTGTGTTAGCACTCCCAGATTTAACCTTGATGGATGCTGTATTTGAGTCCACTTCTGGTCTCACTACCACAGGCGCTACCGTTTTATCTAACTTAGTCGAACAACCGAGGCCTGTCCTTTTATGGAGATCTATAATGCAATGGATCGGTGGTCTGGGAATCTTATCCCTTGGTTTGATTCTTTTGCCCTTTTTGAGAGTAGGAGGAATGCAACTATTTAGAATGGAGAGTTCAGACAGAGCTGAGAAACCTTTACCCAGATTGATAGAAATATCAAAATCAATAATCCTCATATATCTTTTCTTATCTGGAACCTGTACTTTAGCCTATGTAGCTGTAGGAGTAGCTCCTTTTGACTCTATCGCACATGCGATGACCACAGTTGCAACTGGGGGTTTTTCAACCCATGACGAGTCAATTGGATACTATGAGGATCCTGCAGTGTTGTGGGTTGCTATAGTATTTATGTTTCTTGGAGGTTTGCCTTTTAGCTTTTTCATTGCTTTATTTTTTACCAGAAGTCTCCCAAAACCTGATCCGCAAATCTATTTTTTTATAATACTAATCGTAACCGCCAGTCTTACAGTGATGATAGTTGATTTAACCATTTCAGAGCTAAGCTTTTTCAAAATTTCTCAATACATTTTCAATGTAGTCGCCATCATTACTACGACAGGTTATGCTTCAGGAGATTTTATGTCATATTCAGGTGTAGGTCCGGTATTGTTTTTCTTCTTGATATTTGTTGGTGGTTGCGCTGGTTCAACTTCTGGGGGGATTAAAATATATCGATTTGTTATCTTAGCGCAGTTAATACGAGCTTCTCTCAATGAGCTAATATATTCTCGGGGAGTTTTTCTTATGAGATATGGCCGACAAGTAGTAGATCAAGCTGTATTTCGATCTGCAATCATTTTGATAACAACATTTTTGAGTTTCCTGGCTTTGTTCACAATTATTTTAGGTGCAATGGGTTTAGATTTTATTACTGCACTTTCAGGCGCAGCAAGCGCTCTCGCCAACGTAGGTCCTGGAATTGGTGATATTATTGGGCCTACTGGAAATTATAGTTCTTTGGATGATCCTGAGAAGGGAGTATTGATTCTTGCTATGATTCTTGGGAGACTTGAACTGTTGGTAGTCATGGCTTTATTCCTACCCATCTTATGGAGGGACTAAGAGTATACGATATTTAATTTAGGTAATAGTTGGAGGTAAAAAGATGAGTAAAGTATTTCCATCCGCTCGTGAAGCTTTGGCCGATTTAGTATTTGATGGAATGAAGATAGCTGCGGGTGGCTTTGGACTTTGCGGCATCCCTGAAGAATTAATAGGGGCTCTTAAATTATTAAAGGTTAAGGATTTAGTAATTGCGTCAAATAATGCAGGAGTTGATGATTTTGGGATTGGTATTTTACTTAACACTAAACAGGTCAAGAAAATGATCTCATCATATGTAGGGGAAAATGCCGAGTTTATGCGGCAATACTTAAGTGGTGAATTAGAGTTAGAATTTAATCCACAAGGTACTTTAGCTGAAAGAATGAGAGCCGGTGGTGCAGGAATTCCAGGCTTCTACACCAAAACTGGGGTTGGGACTGTTATAGCAGAGGGAAAAGAGCATAAAGAATTTGAAGGTAAAACCTACATATTAGAGGAAGCTTTTATAGCGGATTTATCTATTGTTAAGGCCTGGAAAGGGGATCCTGAAGGCAACTTAATTTACAGAAAAACAGCCAGAAATTTTAATCCTAATGCGGCAACTTGCGGTAAGACTTGTATAGCTGAGGTAGAGGAAATTGTTCCAGTAGGCAATTTGGATCCTGATCAAATACATACGCCAGGGATTTTTGTGAACAGGATCATATTAGGGGAGCACGAAAAACGAATAGAAAATAGGACTTTGACTAAATAAGGAGTTACATATGTGGGATAGGAATCAGATGGCGGCAAGAGCGGCCCAGGAAATTAAAGATGGTATGTATGTGAATCTGGGAATAGGTATACCTACTCTGGTTTCAAATTTTATTCCAGAAAATCTGAATGTTACCTTACAGTCCGAAAATGGAATGCTTGGAATGGGTCCATTCCCCCGGGAAAATGAGGTTGATGCAGACGTAATCAATGCGGGGAAACAAACAATTACTGAATTAGATAAAACAAGTTATTTTTCCAGTGCGGATAGTTTTGCTATGATCCGTGGAGGTCATATAGATATGGCAATACTAGGTGCTATGGAAGTATCCGAAGGTGGTGATTTAGCAAACTGGATGATTCCAGGCAAACTTGTGAAAGGCATGGGCGGAGCAATGGATCTAGTTTCTGGGGTCAAGCGGGTGATT
>CACIIZ010000096.1 GCA_902586855.1 uncultured Alphaproteobacteria bacterium
TCCTCTTGCTCTAGCAACTCCACCGACATCCGGAGAGACAACCGTTATAATATCTTGATCATCAAAAGTATGAAAAATATCTAATGCGAAGATTGGTGATGCGTAAAGGTTATCAACCGGAATATCAAAAAAACCTTGTATTTGCGCCGAATGTAGATCTAGTGTCAGGACACGTTCTATTCCGGCTCCAGTTAATAAATTGGCAATTAGTTTCGCACTTATAGGGGTTCTTGCTTTTGTGCGTCTATCTTGTCTTGCATACCCAAAATACGGAATAACAGCAGTTATTCTTTTTGCACTTGAGCGCCGCAGGGCATCAGTAATAATTAAAAGTTCCATTAGATTATCATTAGCAGGATTCGATGTGGACTGTATGACAAACATATCCTCATTCCTGACATTTTCGTAAACCTCAACAAAAATCTCTTGATCATTAAATTGTTCTACTCGACCTTTGACAAGATCTATTTGGGTTCTACTGAGTGAGCTAATCCAACTTGCTATTCCCTTTGAAAGGGTAAGATTAGCGTTCCCTGAAATAAGTTTTGGTTGAACAATTTCACCCATATATCTTCCCTTATCCTTAGAAGTCTTGGCTAAGGTTATAATAGCTAAAGGTATACCTTATTAGCAAGCTATATCGTCCAAATAAGCTTAGTATTTAACGATAAAGTCTTCTAAATCTTCTTCAGCTACGAATATTTCACTGATAGCTAAATTTTGGACTGAGTTTCCAGAAATATGAACACTCTTCTGATTTTTTTTATTGAGATAGTGCCAGTCAGGTAAATCTTTTTTTTCATGTACAAGCCGATAAGAACATGAATTTGGCAGCCATTCAACCATTTGCTGAAGGTTATCTGGGGTCAAAACAAGGCAGTCCTTTTTTTTCTTCACTCTCGAACTATATACTGTGCACCTGCAACTCTTTAGATTCAGAAATTCGCACGCTACGCTGGTATAAATAGGAGCTAAAAGCTTATCTTTTTGCAATTTGATCAAGCAGCACTTTCCGCATCCATCGCAAAGTGCCTCCCACTCTTCACGGGTTAATTTTTCTATAGGTATATTTTTCCAGAAATCTTTTCTCATCATGCACTCAAGCTAATTGAAGATAAGTATGAGCGCGCCTGTTCGCAGTCAAGCTTCATCTGTTCAATAAGACTTTCGATGCTTTCAAATTTCTCTTCAGGTCTTTGAAAGTTAAGTAGTGAAATAGCCACTTCTTGTCCATAGATTTCATGAGAAAAATTGAATATATGCACTTCAAGATTGGCTTCATGCTCACCAAATGTCGGTTTTGTGCCAATTGATGCAGCGCCTTGATAAAGTCCGGTGAATTTACCAGACAGAACCTTAATCAGGCATGAATAAATTCCATGCTTAGGGATTAATACTCCTTTAAGGGCTATGTTCGCGGTAGGATATCCTAATTCCCGTCCCCTTCGATCCCCACGTGTTACCTGACCATAGATTTTGTGCCAATAACCCAACATATCTTTAGCCTCTTGGGTCTTTCCATGTTCCAGTGCTGTCCTTATTCTTGTGGAAGATATAGTTTGTTTTTCCTTACTGAAGAGTTCTACGGCATACGCGTTGAGACCATGAGTTTTGCCTAATTCCTTAAGTTTCTTAAAGTCACCACTTCGTTTATGACCAAATCGAAAATCTTGCCCTACCATTACGTTTCGAATTTCTAATTTCTTTGCTAGAATTATCGATATGAATTGTTCAGGAGAATAATTTTCTAGCTGATGGTTAAATTCTAATTCGATTGCAAAATCCAAGCCTAGTTCTTCAAGCAGGGAATACTTCTCTTTATTTTCAATGAGTTTAAATGGTTTGCTATTTTTGACAAAATAATCTCTAGGATGAGGTTCAAAAGTGATTATTCCAACTCTATTGGGATATGCCAATTTCTTCGCGTTAGCGATAATCCTTCTATGCCCCAAGTGTACTCCGTCAAAGTTTCCGATGGCCACAGTAGATCCTGTAGTAAAACCTTTGACATCTTCTATTTTCTTTAAAATTTTCATAATCAGAAGTCGCTCAAACAGAATTATGGTGCATGTTAATTGCTTATAGCAAAGTTATACTTAAGGAAAAAGACACTCATTGCAAAAAGCCTATTGAAGCAGTTGGATTAAGGTTATTCTTTCTTATGAATTTATTTAGCTTTTGAGGATCGGGATTGCAACTATACTCTGTAATTCCTGTCTCCTTCCCGGACAAACCACCACAAACGAAAAGGGTGTCCAGTTCTTGATTTTTTCCACCTAAGATATCTGTCTGTATACCGTCTCCTACACAAAGTATATTTACCTTATTTTTTGAACCACATTTCTCAAGTTTAGTATAAGCCAAAGTATAAATATCTCTGTGTGGTTTGCCGCAGTAGATACTTTCTCCACCAGCTAAAGAAAAGGCTTCTGCTATACCGCCAGCACACCAGACCCGATGGTGCCCCACATCAACGAATATGTCGGGATTCACACATAGTAATTTAAGGCCCTTTGTTATGCCATAATCTATTATCGAGACATAATCACTTGGAGTTTCGATGGTGTCATTAAATAGACCTGTACAGACGATTCCGTCCGATTCTTCTAAGGGCACTCTCACGACTTCAGTCTTGGTTTTGATTGTATCTGGAAAATCAGTAAAGAAACTCTCATCTCTCTTAGGTCCTAGATGAAAAACATTGTATCCTACCTTCCCAGATAGCATGCTTGCTTGGGCTGCATCTCCAGAAGTGGTGATGTCATCAAAAAAATCGTTTGTAATCCCCATAGACATGAGATGTTTTTGAACAGCAGCCTTGGGTCTAGGTGCGTTCGTTAGGAGCATCACGTAACCACCGCTT
>CACIIZ010000097.1 GCA_902586855.1 uncultured Alphaproteobacteria bacterium
GGGTAGGTGGCCCAGATCCTCTGGTTCAGATCCTGGTGAGTTGAGTTATTGCTGGCTTGCTTCTCGTATTGGGAACGATTGGTGGAAGTCTTATAATGATTTTGGAGTGGTTGTAATGCCAACTATACAGCAGTTGATTAGAAAACCTCGGAAGCCTCGGGTGGTCAGGCAAAAGTCAATGCACATGCAGGCTTGCCCCCAAAAAAGAGGAGTCTGCACACGAGTATATACAACTACACCCAAGAAACCAAATTCGGCAATGAGGAAGGTTGCAAAGGTCAGGTTGACAAATGGTTATGAGGTTATTTCCTATATACCAGGTGAGTCTCATAACCTGCAGGAGCATTCGGTTGTCTTAATACGCGGGGGTCGAGTGAAAGACTTACCAGGTGTAAGATATCATATCTTGAGAGGTGTTTTGGACACTCAGGGTGTCAAGGATCGAAGGCAAAGACGATCGAAATATGGTTCAAAAAGGCCAAAATAGATAGGGATTCTAAGATGTCTAGACGTCATAGTGCAGAGAAAAGGTTAGTGCTTCCCGATGCTAAATACGGGGACATAGTGCTGACCAAGTTTATGAACAGCCTTATGCTTAATGGAAAAAAATCTATAGCAGAAAGTATTGTTTATGGTGCTCTGACAAGAGTGGAAAATAAGTTAAAAAAAGCGTCAGTTGATTTGTTCCATGAGGCTTTGGATAATATAAAGCCATCTATTGAAGTTAGGTCTAGGCGGGTTGGTGGTGCGACCTATCAAGTGCCTGTGGAAGTTAGACCTGAGAGAAGGCAGGCACTTGCTATTCGATGGCTGATAAAGGCCTCCAGGGATAGAAACGAGAATACTATGGAAGAAAGATTAGCGAGTGAGATAATTGACGCCGTGTCCTCTAGGGGAGCAGCGGTGAAGAAACGTGAAGACACTCATAAGATGGCTGAGGCTAATAAGGCTTTCAGTCATTATCGTTGGTAACGTAAATTGGGACAAAGTTTTATAAGGTTTAGGTGATGGGTCGAGAATATACTTTAGATATGTATCGAAATTTTGGAATCATGGCTCACATTGATGCAGGTAAAACAACTTGTACTGAGAGGATACTCTATTATACGGGTAAATCTCACAAAATTGGTGAGGTCCATGACGGTGCCGCGACTATGGATTGGATGGAACAAGAGCAGGAACGGGGTATCACGATAACGTCTGCGGCAACTACCACCTTTTGGGAACGGACGGAGGATGGTGAGCGGGCCGACGGTCCCAAACATCGGTTAAATATAATTGATACCCCTGGTCACGTGGATTTTACGATTGAGGTTGAGAGATCTTTGGCTGTGCTGGATGGTGCCGTATGTGTTTTGGATGCAAATGCTGGAGTGGAACCGCAAACTGAGACCGTGTGGAGACAGGCAGATCGCTACAAGGTACCCAGAATTGTATTTGTTAATAAGATGGACAAAATTGGAGCAAGTTTTGATAACTGTGTAGAAATGATTGCTGATAGGACAGGGGCTAGGCCTTGTCCTATCCAGATCCCCATAGGTTCAGAAAATGCATTCGAAGGAATGATTGATTTAATTACCATGGAGGAATGGATCTGGAAAGGTGAGGACTTAGGTGCGACATGGTTAAAAAAGCCCATTCGCTCGGAAATGCGGGAAAAAGCTGAAAAAATGAGATCCAACTTGATTGAGATTGCTGTTGAGATGGATGACAACGTGATGGAGGCCTATCTAGAAGGTGAAGAACCTTCCGTTGATGATCTTAGGAAGCTGATAAGAGCTGGAACACTGACTATGACATTCATTCCAGTTTTGTGTGGATCAGCATTTAAGAATAAGGGTGTTCAACCTTTGCTTAATGCCGTAATTGATTACCTCCCCTCACCTTTAGATGTCCCAGCCTACTTAGGTTTTGAGCCGGGTGATCCAAATGAAGACAGGAATATTGAGCGTTCAGCTGACGACTCGATGCCTTTTTCGGGTCTAGCTTTTAAAATTATGAATGATCCTTTCGTAGGTTCATTGACCTTTTTAAGGATATATTCCGGTACTGTGAAAAAGGGAGATAGTTTTCTAAATTCTACTAAAGGCAAAAAGGAACGTATTGGTCGAATGATGATGATGCATTCAATAAACAGAGAAGAAATTGAGGAGGCATTCGCTGGAGATATCATAGCATTAGCCGGGCTAAAAGATACCACCACGGGGGATACAATTTGTGATGTGGGTAAGCCAGTAGTACTGGAAACAATGACATTTCCTGATCCAGTAATTGAAATTGCAGTTGAACCAAAGACAAAAAATGATCAGGAAAAGATGTCTGCAGGTTTGCAAAGATTGGCTGCGGAAGATCCTTCTTTTAGAATCGAAACAGATTTAGAGTCGGGGCAAACGATTATGAAGGGAATGGGTGAGCTTCATTTAGATATACTGGTGGATCGTCTGAAGAGAGAATTTAAGGTTGAAGCTAACATAGGAGCGCCTCAAGTTGCGTACAGGGAAACTATCTCAGTAGAAGCTGAAGTGGACTACACGCATAAAAAGCAGTCTGGTGGAGCAGGGCAATTTGCTCGAGTCAAGATGATCATCTCTCCCACAGAGGTGGGAGAAGGTTACAGCTTTGAAAGTAAAATTGTTGGTGGAGTGATACCCAAGGAGTATATCCCAGGAGTTGAAAAAGGGATCCAATCAGTAATGGATAGCGGCCCTTTGGCGGGATTTCCAGTTATAGATTTTAAAGTCTCCTTGATAGATGGGGCTTATCATGATGTTGAT
>CACIIZ010000098.1 GCA_902586855.1 uncultured Alphaproteobacteria bacterium
AGAAAATTACCTCGCCATCAGTGGTAATGACCTAAAGTTAGCCGATGGCTTTGTCTTGGATTGCGAAAGCGGCAAGATATTTGACGGTAGTTCTGGTTCCTGGAATCCATCCAGTCCTATTTCCTGGAATAACAGTATTGGTATTACCTTAACTGAGAGTGATGGGACAGTTACCACGGGAACCATAACAACGAGTATTGCTAATCTTGATGAAACCATCACTGTCGCACCTGTTTCTTTAGCACTTAATAAATTTGGGGGAACCGTTGCTTTATTATCGACCAACTCTGTTCATCTCAGTAATATCATTTTAGGTTATCAAAATAAGCATGATTATTTTGAGATTGTTGGTAACAAGCTTAAGCTCAAAGATACCTATAGCTACAATGGATCTGTCCTTAAGGATACCTCGGGTGGTTCTCATGAAATTAAGAAATTAGCACATGTGAAGCTTGGCATCAATGGCGGTGTCACCATTCTAGAAAACACTCCCTCTACAGCACAACAGACAATTTCAACGAGTATCTTTGATCTCAATGAGACCCTGAGTATTAATCCCAAGGTATTTTTTACTAATCACTATGGTGAAGCCATTGCTAATGTTAAACCTAATGCAACTAATTATTTTAATGAGGTCACGCTTACATCTGATACTTTTTTCGAATACGTCAATGGTCAATTAAAACTTAAAAGTGATTATAAATTTAACGGAAACAAGATCCAAGATAAAAAGGGAAATGAGTACGACCTAAATCATCTTAATTCACTAACTCTTACCCCCAGCGGTTCTCTTGTCACTTCCGATGCAATTACCAGTAATGTTGCTTCCATTAGTAAAACCATTACTGGTTCTGACCTCGATAGTCAGTACATGAATAAACAGAACAGTTTGGGGGCCATAAATAATACCTTTTCTACAATTCTTGGGGATGGGAATAAAGATAATCGAATAGATATTGTTATTTTGGGAGATGGTTATCTCCTCAGCCAACTCAACTATTTACAACCTCAACATATGCATAACGTTACTAGTTATGTTTTTGGTAATTCTCAAGCAGAACCATTTAACTCATATAAAAATTATTTTAATCTCCATGTTATCAAAGTAGTTTCCAATGAAACTGGGGTTGATATCCCTGAGGAGAATAAGTACGTCGATACGGCCTTACATTCTACTCGAGATGAGTTTGTCTATGGGTTCCCTGATGCAAGTAAAACAGCGGTAACTGCAGCTTTAAATAATGGATTAAGTGGCACCGGATATACCGCTGATCAGTTTCTTGTTTTGGTCAATACAACCCTTGGAGGTGGCATTGCTACTTGGAATAACGGGATGGGAGGAGTTATTCAAAATGCCCATACAGTGGAAGGATCCGGACCCACTTTAACGCATGAATTTGGACATTCAATTGGAGGCCTTGCAGATGAATATACTTGGAAGGAACTAGCGATCTCGCGTGGATTTGGTGATGGAATTACTTACACCAAAGAAGAGCCAAGTGAGCCCAACATAACAAAAGACTCGACAGGACAAAAATGGTCTCGCTGGTTAGGTTATGATGATGGGGTTTTAGGACCTATTGGGGCCTATGAAGGAGGGTATTACGTCGAGAAAGGAATTTATACCCCTACTCCGGGATCACTCATGGGATCAGCGGGTGGCAAAGGTTTTAACGTTAATAATTTTGACGCTATAGGAAAAGAAGCTGTTGTCCTTGGAATTTATAATTTTGTAAAGCCCCTAGATGATTATAGTGGCAAGGATTACTCTACAAAGATAGGAATAAGTGATACAACTGTTCTAGAAGCTGTTTCAGGCGCCTTACTTGGTGACCTTTCAATTGAAAACATCCAGGGAACTTTTTCCTTAGCAACTCCTGTTGATTATCTCACCATCACTAATAATCAGTTGCGGCTAGCAGATGGCTACTTCATCGATAAGGAATCAAGTAAGGTTTTCACTTATAAAAATAATGCCTGGTTGTCTTCTAATTGGAATAATAACATTACAGTAAATTTTGATCCAACCTGGAAAGAGTATCAATTAAGTGAGACTTTTACTTTTACCGTTAAAGATTTAGATGAAACGATTATTCTTGGTTATGCCCCTTTTTCCAATATTAAAGGGGCAAATATAGCCACGCTCTCTACTAAGTCAGCACATCTTACTGAAACCAACCTCGGTTATGCAAAGACCCATAATTATTTTGAAGTAGTAAATAATACGCTCAAGTTGAAAGCAGGATATTCTTTTAATGGGGGTGTCATCAAAGATTCAAATAATCAATCAATTCAACTGAGTAGTGTTGATGCTATTACTTTAGGAACCCCCACGAGTGCGTCATCTAACAGTGGTAATGGGAATACCTCTATCACTGCTACAGATTTGCTGACCAACTTTTTTTGGAGTTCAAACGCCAATACCATTAAGCTGAGTGCTTCATCAGTGAAAGAAGGTCAGGCTGGAATAAAAATAGGAACTCTTTCCTGTGGTAATCTCAGTGGCACCTTCTCATTGGACGCAACATATGTTTTTGACAGTGGATGGTCTTGGAAAAACTATTTTGAAATCAGGGGAAATGATCTTTACTTAAAAGAAGGTTATCGATTTGATTATGAAGGCTATGGACTAGGGCACAATAATACCCTCAGTACCTGGAACTGGGGATGGAGTAACACGAGTCTTTCTGCTCGATTTACTCCAAGTGATGGTTCAGCTGTTATTGATAAAGCTTTAAGCATTAGTATTACTGATGTGGATGAAACC
>CACIIZ010000099.1 GCA_902586855.1 uncultured Alphaproteobacteria bacterium
GACACGGGGTGACAAAAGAATCATTCATTGTTTATATCAAAGTAAAATACCTGCTTAGTTCGCCAATAAGCTAACATACATGTCCTCTTGCTACCACCTGTTCCACACCAATTAGTTGTTCAACCTGAACTAATAGAATATGATCAACCATTTTGCTCACAACATATGCATGGTTAGGGATGATCCTTACCTTGTCCCCAATGCTTACCAATGTTTTTCTATCGGATATCATGCAACCGTGCTCTTCTGAAAAATGCGAAATAGTTAACGAAGCATTACCAGCAACTACACCAGCCTCTATCTGCCACTTAGCAAATTTGGATATTTTATGGGTTTTGATATGTGGACGCAATTTCAAATCCTGTTTATCACAATGACTTTGAAATTTACTAATATTCGATTTGACTATATCAATATCTATAAGAACGGCGGGCGTATCTATTTTACTGAACATCAGCTATAGCTCTCCTAGCCGCTCAAAAAGTCTAGCATAAACCAACTGTCCTTTAATGAAACTACTTAATCTAAAAAACTCGTTAGGTGCATGCAAATTTTCATCATCTAAGCTAAAAGCCAACACTGTCGCATGAATCCCGAGATTTTTATGAAAGATTGGCAAAATAGGGATTGAAGCCCCTGCTCTTACCATGTAAGGCGTCTCACCATATATCTCAGACAAGACCTCTTTTGCGATCTCAGTAGATTTATGATCAGGGGGAACACAAAAAGGCAAAGCGTATCCTGGCAACCAACTGAGATTTGCAGTAACACCATTAGGAAGATTGGCTTGTACATGACTATTAATATTCTTGAAGATCATTACTGGGGATTGTTTTTCAACTAACCTGCAAGATATTTTGGCACCAGCTTTAGATGGAAGAACAGTTTTGATTCCTTCCCCTTGGAAACCACCCCAAATCCCATTTAAGTCTAAGGTTGGACGTGACCAAATGCGCTCTAACGTAGTAAAACCATATTCCCCAGCGAGTTTGCAGACCCCCATTTCTTCGCAATACTCCCTATCAGAGAACGGTATTTTTGCAATCTGTATCTTATCATCTGGAGTTAATTCGATCACGTCATCATAAAAGCCATCAACACAAACCCTACCAGTTCGATCCTTCATTGAACTTATGATGCTGCTCAAAGCCATTATCGGGTTTGCAATTGCCGCTCCCTGCAATCCTGAGTGTTGATCAGTCTTGGGGCCAGAAACCTCCAACTGCATACAAATTACCCCTTTAAGACTTAATATTAGGTTTGACTGGGATGCAGACCACTGTCCCCCATCGGCAGAAAATATCATATCACAAGAAAATTTTTGTTGGTTTCTTTGAACAAAATTCGACATTTCAGGTGAACCAATTTCCTCCTGCCCTTCAAACAAAAACTTCACATTAATTGGGAGTTTCTTTTGAGTTCTTAGGAAAGACTCAACAGCAATGATTGGAGTAAGCATAGACCCTTTGTCGTCAGAACTCCCCCTACCATATATTCGATCACCTTGAATTCTGGCCTTGAAGGGCTCTGACTCCCATAATTCTATAGGGTCAATTGGTTGTACATCAAAATGCCCATAAATTAATATTGTTGGGTTTCTGGCACCAGCATGCAACCAATCACCATAGACTACTGGATGCCTACCGGTCTTCATCAACTGAACGTTTTCAAGTCCAGCGTATCTTAGTCTCTTTTCCACCCATTTAGCAGCTCTCCTGACGTCCTTTGAATGAAAAGGTGATGCCGAAATCGATGGAATAGATATAAAATCCTTAAGATACTGTACGAATAGACCCTCATTTTCACGCAAGTAATCAATGTGCTTTGACATTTAAGACCATTTAAATCAATTCCTTCTTTTTGCACATTTATACTAAAATCTAAAACAGACTACACTTCAGCAACATTTTCTAAAGTTGTTTATGATGTATAAACACCTAAGTAATAGATCAAGATAAATTTTTCTTTCCATCCCCCTTAAACCCGATACCAAGTTTTGTGACAATGGTTGATGAGTAAGGTGTACTAGTTTTTTTGATGCCAGTTATTGGTTTGATATGCCAATTATCACTACTCCCGCCCAAATTTGCTTGTTAAACTTGATGAGGAAATATTTCTTCTAATTAATGAATAGAAACTAGACAAAATCACCACAGACCCTCCTAGGATATAGGATGCATATAGTACCTCATCAAAAAATATTATAAGCCAAACAGTAGAGAATAATGGGGTCATAAATATCATTACTCCCGCCGATGAAGACGAAATCTTTCTCAAGGCAAAAATCCACAAAAGGTATGAAAACCCATTGATAAAAAATCCATTTATAAAAACTGGCAAGAATTCCTTTTTATTTGGTAATTGAATTTCTGAAAATAAAAAAAGAGCTAAAGTGGAAGTTATCGTTCCCCCACCAAAAAGAATTATTGTAAAAAAGAAAACATTGAGATTTGATCCTTTGCTCAGCACTGAAAATAGCGCAAAGCAGAACGCACCCAAAAAAACAACCATTCCAACTTCTAATCGAGAAAATTGAATGTCGAATAATCTACCTTTCGTAATAACAATTAAAATCCCAGCAAAACCACAAATTACAGGAAGCAATCTTGTAAAATTTATAGGCTCTTTGAAAATTAGGCTTGCAAGCAAAACCATTTGAATTGGCCAGGAGTATTGAATTACAAGAACTTCAATACTACTACCATTTGCATACCCGTAAT
>CACIIZ010000100.1 GCA_902586855.1 uncultured Alphaproteobacteria bacterium
TCAATATCACTGGATATTTCATCCAAGCATGGGAAAAAAACTTTGAAACGTCTAATGGATAATTCTGACGTGCTAATCGAAAATTTTAAAGTTGGTAGCTTGGCTAAGTATGGACTTGATTATAAAACAGTATCCAGGAGATATCCCGAATTGATTTATTGCTCAATATCAGGGTTTGGCCAAACTGGGCCACATGCTCATAGAGCAGGATATGATTTATTGGCTCAAGCATATGGTGGCATAATGAGTATTACAGGAGAACCAAATGGTGAACCAATGAAAGTCGGTGTTGGAATAGCAGATGTTGTCTGCGGTTTATATGCTTGTACAGCAATTTTAGCAGCTCTACAAAACCGCAATCAAACAGGTCAAGGTCAGCACATCGATATTAGTTTGATTGACACACAGATATCTTGGTTGATTAATGCTGGCACTAATTATCTGGTATCAGGTAAAGAACCAGCACGACTAGGCAATCAACACCCCAATATCGTCCCCTATCAAGTTTTTGAAGCTGCAGATGGTCATGTAATTGTTGCCGTAGGCAATGATAGTCAATTCATAAAATTCTGTCAGGTAATTGGTCGCACTGACATCTCAAAAAGCAAAAGATATAGTACCAATATAAACCGGGTAAAAAATAGGGAAGAATTGTTAGCGATATTGTCCCAAGAAATAAAAAAATTACCAAAGAGAGTATTAGAGGAAGAGATGGATAAATATAAAATACCTGGTGGTTCAATAAACAAATTGTCAGAAGTATTTAATTCTGATCAGGTTTCTGCGAGAAATATGAAGATTAAAATGAGAGATAATCGGTTCAAGAGTGGGGCTATTGATTTGATAGGAAATCCAGTAAAATTTAGCAAAACACCTGTAACCTATCGGTTGGTTCCTCCCCAATGCGGTGAACACACTGAAGAAATAATCTCAGAATTCGAAAATACTTCTAACCTACCCGAAGGAAAACTACAAAATGATTGACCTTACCAATGATCAGATAGAACTAAGAATCACTGCCCGTGAACTCGCCGAACTCAATTTTTTACCAAACGCAGCAGAAGTAGATCGATCAGAAGAATATCCTTGGGATAGCATTAAAAAACTTAATAATGCAGGTTTTATGGGCATGACAATTCCAGAAAAATTTGGAGGGCAGGGCAGAAGCTATCATGACGTCGTTATCGTGATAGAAGAAATGGCCAGATGTTGTGCAACCATGGGTAGAATAACTGTTGAGGCAAACATGGGTGCAATTGGTGCCGTGATGAAATATGGCACAGAAAAACAAAAAAAACTGGCTGCTGATTGTGTATTATCTGGAGACAAGCCTGCCATTTGCATAACTGAACCCAATGCTGGTTCTGCCGCTACTGAAATGACCACAACTGCTGAACTTCGCGACGACAAATATATTCTTAATGGGCAAAAATACTGGATAACAGGCGGTGGGGTTTCTCGATTCCACCTCATTTTTGCCAAATTAATAGAAGCTGGAGAATCTAAAGGAATAGCAGGTTTCATCGTAATAAAAGATGAGAATTCTGGTCTAGAAATAGGAAAGCGTGAACCAGCAATGGGTGTCAGGGGCATTCCGGAGACTTATGTTCACTTTAAGAACATGGAAGTAGATCGGGACATGATCGTTGTCCCTCCAGAAGGCATAAAACGTGGTTTTGCAGGTCTGATGAATGCATACAATGCCCAAAGAGTTGGGGCTGGGACTGTTGCTCTTGGGATAGCACAAGGAGCATATGAAAAAGCTTTAGCATATGCTCGAGCAAGGGAGCAATTTGGCAGACCAATAGCTGAATTTCAAGGTCTACAATGGATGATGGCTGACATGTCTATAGCACTCGAGGCATCAAGAGCACTACTGCATGGTGCAGCAAAGGGTGCTGGCTCAAGTTTCCCTGAAATGGAAGCAGCAGCCAAAGCTAAAGTCCTTGCTTCAGAGACAGCGATTAAAGTAACAAATGACGCTCTTCAAATACACGGTTCAATGGGGTACTCCCGTTCTTTAGATCTAGAAAGGCATGTACGAGACGCACGTATGTTTACCATTGCAGGCGGCACAGCCCAGATTCTGCGAACTCAGATCGCAGGTAAAATCTTAGGTATCAAGACTCCACAAAAACGAGATGGCTACTCGAAAAAAGCTTACCTAGAGACCTAAAATAACAAATTCTTTTCCGAACCTAATTTATTTCAGGAGTAGATTATCAACATCTAACTTTCATGAATACCTTTTTAAAAAGCTCTTTTCGGGTTGAAGCACCTCATATCCACCAAAATTCACCTGGATCTCAAAGCAAGAAAAGTTAAATATGGATTGATCCTCATCTTACTAGTAGAACTTTATATCTGCCATGCACCATGAAATTCATATCCGATAGCAGGCACATCACCTTCTACCCAAGCGTCATGGCCAGGTTGAATTGAATAGGCATCGCCCTCACCATATGTCATCTCAGTGCCATCATCATGCCGGCAAGTGATTTTACCCTGCACAATGACACCTAGATGGGTTGCTTGGCAACTGTCAGTCCCTGCTAATGGCTTTATGTCACTGGACCATTTCCACCCTGGTTGACAAGTAAGCTTCATTACCTTTTGCCCCCCAACATTCACAATTTCTACTCTGGCATTGTTTGGTTCCATTACTTCAGTAGCATCTTTTGCAAAATTTT
>CACIIZ010000101.1 GCA_902586855.1 uncultured Alphaproteobacteria bacterium
TTTGTGTTAGAGAAGAGAGATCCCTTGGAGTTATTTTTTGAACTAATTTCTTTGCGTCTGGACCAGAAATTTCAACCTGTCTTTGACAAGAAACATCCCAAACTTGAACATCATTTTTAAGGTGATGATAATCTTCTTCAACACTTTTGAAAATGGTTGGCAAAAGCGTGTGATTATAAACGGTAAAGGCCTTGGCACCAGCAGTCATTACTTTTTGGGTGAAATGGGTTTTCCGAAGTCGGCGAGATATTGAAAGAAAATGTGAGGACATTCTTTGACCTTTGTTTATTTGAATGGAACCTAATTTTCTAATGAGGCTGTAGCTTTTATATACTCTAGTAAGGCATTTATATCGCTACTCTTTTTGATACCCTTGAAATTCATTTTAGTACCTTTGAGATATATTTTTGGATTTTCAATGAAACTAGAAAGAGTTTCTAAATTCCAAATGAGTCCGTTTTCACCTGCACTTTTGATATTTTTCGAGTATTTCTTATAATCTTGCAGACTTCCCGCTATCCTGCCATAAATATTGTTGAGGTGAGGTCCTGTGCCATGCTTTGCATCCACGCCTATCTTATGACAAGCCTTGCATTTTTTGAAAACCTTTTCTCCATCTTTAACTAACTGAGCATCTAACTCAGTAGGCTCCTTTTGAACTTCTTCCTCTATGGCTAATTTTTCGGTGGTAGTGTCTGGGGTTACGTCGAGCACTACGGCTCTTTTTGTAATTTTGGTCTCTGGCTTACACTCTTTCATACACCTTTCTACAAAAAGCTTGTTTTCAAGAACATTTCTATTGTCAAGAAAGAAGTGAGTTTGATTAGGCAAGGAAATCGAGGCAAAGTTTTTGTCAGAAAGTTCGAAATCTTCATCTACTAGATCATTCAAATATAATAAATAGGCAGTAATCGAATAAACGTCATCATCTGTCAGGGACTGGGCGTTGCCGAAAGGCATGGCACGATGCACGTAATCCCATACAGTCGATAAGTAAGGCCAGTATGAGCCTATAGTTTTAACGGGATCTTCGCTATTCAAAGTATCAAAGCCTCCAGCCAATTCTGGCCAGCGATCGATGCCTTCACCAAAATCGCCATGGCAATTGGCACAATTCTCCGAATATATTTCTTCTCCAGATAGTACTGAACCTGAGCCGATTGGCAACCCTGTTCCATCTGGACGAATGTCTATGTCCCATGCCTTAATTTCATTTTCAGTTGCCACTCTTCCTAAACCTAGTGTTTCAGACTGAGAAGCTTGAGCAATTATAATGAGGAAAAATTGGATTAGTGTTAAGCTAAGATACTTCAACATTTTCTGTCGTACCATTCCTGTCAATTGCCCAGGTTTGAATGCCATTATTGTGGTAGATAGAATTCTCTCCGCGGATAGATCGCAGTTGATCTTTAGTTGGTTGAACATATCCTGTATCATCCTGTGCTCGGCTTTGCAAAAGTAACTGTTTCCCATCCCAATCAAATTCATAATAGAAACGATGCATGGATTTTGAACCAGCAGGACCGCTAATTCTGGCCTCTTTCCAATTTATTCCACCATCAATACTTATATCAACGCGTGATATCTTCCCTCGCCCAGACCAAGCAACCCCTGTCAATACCATGGGACCGGGCCCATGCAGAACTGGACTTTGAGGACTTGGATTTGTTATAACTGACTTTGCATCCATTTCCCAAGTGAATCTTCTAGCATTTCCATCCTTAAATAAATCTGTATATTTGGATGTTTCTTCTCTGTGATGCCATGGCTTATCTCCTACTTCAATTCTACGAATCCACTTGATCCACATGTTTCCTTCCCAACCTGGAACAACAAGCCTTACGGGGTAGCCTTGTTCTGGTCTTAGTGATTCACCATTCATCTTAAATGCAATCAAACAGTCATTTAAGGCCTTCTCAATAGGAATAGAGCGTGTCATTGCCGAAGAATCCGCTCCTTCGGCCAAAATCCATTTGGCTGAACTCTTTACACCTACTTCAGTCAAAATATCCTTCAGTTTAATTCCTGTATAAAGAACATTATGGATCATTCCATGAGTGAATTGACAACCATTGAGCTGTGCTCCACGCCATTCCATTCCAGAATTTGCAGCACATTCTAGAAAATAGAGTCGGTTTGTTCGAGGGAAACGCATCAAATCTTCCAAGTTAAATACTGTATTCTGATTCACTAATCCATTTATCATAAGACGGTATTTTTTTGGATTTACTATTGCAACTCCTCCATGATGCCGTTCGAAACACAGACCATTTGGTGTTATTGTTCCATCAAGTGCATGCAGTGGGGTAAAGTTTACGGAGCTCGTAGGATCTGCAGTTAACCAGGGCACATTTCTTCTAATTACATGGTCTTCGAAATTACTAGGTCTGCCGTAGGGACTAGCATCAACTCCGTCCCCAAGCTCGCTCGCCCACGGCTGAAGTTGGGTTATAGCAGGATCGTCATTCTGAGTTGCTCTAGCTACATCGCTAGCAACAATAGCACCACCCGTGGTTAAAGAGCTTATAAGAAAATTTCTTCTCGAAGTGTTATATTTTTTTGACATCCAAGATACCCTATTCTAAAAATTATTCTTTCAAACTAACTGGTTATCACTTTTACCGAATTGTTAGGATCTAATTCAATAACT
>CACIIZ010000102.1 GCA_902586855.1 uncultured Alphaproteobacteria bacterium
CTTGAGCGAATTGAATTATGAGTACCCTAGTGAATCCATAGCTAACCAATCACCACAAAGCAGACTAGTCAATTTAACAGCACACGGTTTGAAACTGCGCTATCCTAAAAAAATACCCTCAAAAATTCAATTACAGGTTAATCGTGAATTGCAATTGATAAAGAAATTAAAATATGCCCCTTATTTTCTGACCGTCAATGATATTGTGTCATTCGCAAAATCTCAAAAAATTCTATACCAAGGTCGTGGTTCAGCAGCAAATTCAATAGTTTGCTATGCTCTGGGTATTACCGCCGTAAGTCCTGAAGTTGGGACTATGGTTTTTGAAAGATTTATATCAGAAGCCAGAAATGAACCTCCTGACATCGATGTTGATTTTGAACACGAAAGACGCGAAGAAATAATTCAGTACATCTATAAAAAATTTGGTCGATATAGGGCTGGGATTTGTGCAACCGTTATTCATTACAGAAAACGTCAGGCGCTTCGTGAGATTAGCAAGGTAATGGGCCTTTCAAAAGATCTTATTGATACAATTGTTGCTAAATACTCTCTGGAAAGGATTGGACATATTCAAAGAAAATACCAGCAAAAACCTACTAAAAAAAATGTTTCATTTCAAATGCATCAAATTTTGAATTTGACCTCTGAACTCTATGGCTTTCCTCGTCATTTAGGACAACATACAGGTGGTTTTATAATCACAGATAAGAGATTAGATGAGCTTATACCTATTCAAGCTGCAAGTATGAAAAATAGAACAATGATTTGCTGGGATAAAGAAGATATTGCAACACTTGGAATACTAAAAATTGATATTCTGGGCCTTGGTATGCTGTCCTGCATTCGTAAGGCTTTTAGCTTGATTAAAGATACTTATGGTTTGCAATACTCACTATCTAACATTCCTAAAGAAGAACCCAAAGTTTATAAAATGTTATGCAAGGCAGATAGCATTGGTATATTTCAAGTTGAAAGTCGTGCCCAAATGAATTTTCTTCCTAGAATGCGTCCAAAATGCTTCTATGATTTAGTTATCCAAGTCGCAATTGTCAGGCCAGGACCAATACAAGGAGACATGGTCCATCCCTATTTGAGACGAAGACAAGGAATTGAAAAGTTTACTCTACCTACTAATGAACTAGGGATAGTTTTGGAAAAAACACTAGGTGTTCCACTATTCCAAGAACAGGCCATGAAAATTGCCATAGTGGCTGCTGGGTTTTCCGCTGAAGAAGCGGATCAATTAAGAAAAGCTTTTAATAAATTTCGAAAAGAAGGAGAAATTCAGAAGTTTAAAGAAAAATTTATATTAGGAATGTTACAAAACGGATATACAAAAAAATTTTCTGAACGCTGTTTCTCCCAAATAGAAGGTTTTGGAGAATACGGTTTCCCAGAAAGTCATGCTGCTAGCTTTGCCTTATTAGTTTATGCGTCAGCATGGATAAAATCCTCTTATCCAGAAGTTTTTACTTGCGCATTACTTAACTCTCAACCAATGGGCTTCTATCAACCTTACCAAATCATCCAAGATGCAAAACGTCATGGTGTAGAAATTTATCCCATTTCAGTAAACCATAGTAACTGGGATCACCAATTAGAACGAATTTTTTCAAAGAAAATAGGGGTACGACTGGGTTTGCGACTTATAAAAGGATTGTCAAGAAGAGATGCAATCACCATTGAGAGAAAAAGGGGGGGGAATCATTCAACGATTAAAAAATTTTGGAATAATACAAAAATAAACTATATAACTATGCTTCTTTTAGCCGAAGCTGACTGTTTTTCATGTATGAATATAAATCGATATCAAGCTTTATGGGAGATATACGCACTCAATTCTCATGGGAAAGCTCCACTAGTTGATCAAAATAAAAAATCAAGTGAAGAAACCAAACTTCCAAACCTATTAATGGGCAAGCAAATTAAGAAAGATCTACAAACATCTGGTCTAACTTTAAGAGATCATCCATTAAAATTATTACGACCTATACTTAATGAGATGTGATCTAACCACAAAAAACATTCTCTATCTTTCGGTCAGAACCAATAACCAAATTCAACCGTGAAGGATCTTCACTTTCCAAATCTACCTCTTGTCCCACAGAAAAGACCCGAGTATTTGCAGGGTACTCCATAGCAGCTAGAGCTGTCTCAGGTTGTCCCACAAGAAAACTAAGCGTGTCTGCTAAACATTCCCCCTGTTTAGTACTCTTGCTTGGCTCAGCTTCTACCTTCAATTGTATCGGGGATCCCTGACTAGTATATCCACCTTGATAACCTGCATTGCAAGCACACAAGAAACAAAATACTGTCACATAAAAATTAAATCTAATAATAGTCAATTTTCTCCCTTTCTAAAGCTGCATCGGAAAATTAGCCAAACGTTATGATCTATTCAACCTATTTTCAACTAAATCTTCAACCACACTAGGATCCGCTAATGTTGACGTATCACCAAGATCATCGTAGTTATCTTCCGCAATCTTGCGTAGTATTCTTCTCATTATCTTACCAGATCGGGTCTTAGGTAGACCTGGAGACCATTGGATAAAATCTGGTTTCGCAATAGGTCCAATTTCTTTTCTCACCCATCCCTCCAATTCATTAC
>CACIIZ010000103.1 GCA_902586855.1 uncultured Alphaproteobacteria bacterium
TTTTTAGAGGGGTTCCAGTATCAGCAACATCGGCAGATTTTGAAACAATACTTAAGACCGCTGAAATAGGCCTCAGAACAGATATCGAAGCTATTGTCAATTATGCTCGATCATCCATTGAGCCTAACCCTATAAAATTTGGAGAAATATTGAATATCCTTAAGAATGACTTAGCTATTACCCCAGAAATAGTTAATGCAATCTTACCAGAACCTATAGCCCAACGTTATTTTCCAGATGGACTTATACCTACAGCTAATCTATCGGAAGCCGCGATCTTAGCGTTTGTTGCACTGGGAGGAACTGTTACTGAACCACCTGCAAAGATATTTTTCATGAAACCTCGGAGCTATTCAGGAGTAAGTGAAGATTACAGCTCCCTAATTATTCAAGAAAATGGAGATATAGAGGCTGCTGCAGCCTTAAACACTGGTTTAGTAGCTCAAATGATGAATAGGATGGGGGTTTCCGCACAAGTTTTAGTAATTACCGAAGTTGAGACCAATACAGCCGGTGCATGTAAGATTGATGATGCAGGTCGTTGGCATCAGATAATCGGGGGTAGAAAGTCGAGAAATTGTCCGTTTTTTTCTTTGACCAGACAAATGTTACAAAGTGGTACCTTTAGGAAAACAAAAGACTATATAGAACAAAATATAGTTTTCAAACAATTAGAGGCAATACTATCAATTTCAAGCAATAAAGGTCCAAAAGTAGAAAGTTAGATTTGTTTTTAGACAAAAGTTTTTCAGAATTCTGTAGTCTAATCTAATGAACTACCTTCCTTTCTGTGGGGACATTAATCCAAAACCCAATAATTTGATGTTACAAAGTATGCATAACCAAACAGCTGGAAATCTTCACCATTTGTTGACTTTTATTTTAACGACCTGTAGTTCACTATACTGATACAAGGCAAAAATTGATAAGTGAAGGATCCCTAATGAATTTGGATAGCATAAGCGCCGGGAAAAATCCACCAGAAGAAATAAATGTGGTGATAGAAATAACCGGAGGTGGTTCTGGCGGAAGTCCCGTGAAGTACGAGTTTGATAAAGCCAGTGGTGGAATTTTTGTGGATAGGATCATAAATACCGCCATGTTTTATCCATGTAATTATGGTTTTATACCCAATACTCTTCATGCAGACGGCGATCCAACTGATGTGTTAGTGTTATTGGATATCCCGTTACAACCAGGCGTCATAGTACCGTGCCGCCCTGTTGGTGTCCTTAAAATGGAAGATGACGGAGGGCTAGATGACAAAATTATTGCTGTCCCAAACGAGAAAATCGATCCTTTTCAGACTCATGTAAGAGATCTAAAGGACATAACCCCCAAAACGCAGGAACGAATTGCTCATTTCTTTGAACATTATAAGGACCTCGAAAAAGGAAAATGGGTCAAACTGTTAGGCTGGGGAAGTAAAACTGAAGCATTCGAAATTATAAGTGAATCAATAAAACAAAACTCGAAATAATTCTTTGTTTTATGAGCATGAACCTTGAAAAAACTATGAATTTGATAAGACCTCTTTTGCTCTCGCACCAGCCAGGCTGAAATCCATCTTTCCTGCATGCTTCTGTTTAAGAGCACCCATTACTTTCCCCATATCTCGAATCGATACTGCCTTCATTTCGACAATTGTTTGGTCAACAATCTTCATCATTTCATTTTCACTCATTTGCTTGGGAAGAAAGGTTTCAATAATGCTTATTTCAGACAATTCCTGCTCGGCTAATTCTATCCTACCAGCCTCTTCATACTGTTTAGCACTTTCTTGCCTTTGCTTAATCATTTTTCCTAAGATAGATAAGATCTCTGCATCAGAAACACCTTCTACATTTTCTTCAGATCGAACAGCTATATCCCGATCTTTTATAGCTGCATTAATGAGACGTATGGTAGAAATTCGTTGCGAATCTTTTGCTTTCATAGCTTCTCTGAGCAAATGTGTAAGTTGTTCACGCATAAAATTAATTTCTCCAAAGTCATTTTTATTGAAAACTTAAACTCGGTAGAGTAAACGTACAGACGATAAAATACAACCTTAAAGACATTTCCTTATAATGATCTTTAGCGCGGTGAAGGTTTGGTAGGCAAATTTTTTTAATTTTAGCCTGAAAGGCAAAAATGTACCCAGTAGAAACTCAACAAAGAAATGCTCGCATAATACTACCTGATGGAACTTATTTCGACGGTAATGGCTATGGCGCTGAGGGACAGGCTACGGCTGAGTTGTGCTTCAATACCGCGATGACAGGTTATCAAGAAATCATTAGCGACCCATCTTATGCCAATCAGATAATAATTTTCACCTTCCCGCATATCGGAAACGTAGGCATAAACCTTCAGGACAATGAATCTAAAAAGCCTGCTGCTCTAGGAATAGTAACTAGAATCAAACCAACAAAACCTTCAAGTTGGCGAAACACTGATTCTTTGGATAATTGGCTTAAGCGTCATA
>CACIIZ010000104.1 GCA_902586855.1 uncultured Alphaproteobacteria bacterium
GATAGCCTGTATTGAGATCAAGAAAACCCAATCCATCTCGACCTTCTCTAATCACTACTTCATCTTGATCAAAATTTTCACCAGAAGATAATTTTTCAGAAAGAGTTTTGTCTTTCACTGCAATCATTTTTTTAATGCTCTCTCTTGAATATTTTTCAGCCAATTCTTTCAATTTGTCTTCTGATAAATTAAAACCCAAAAAGTTGGCAATCCTTTTGATTAAATCCTCAGGCGCTTCATCTATATCTTCAAATCTAACAATAAATAATTCTTCTTTTCCAAGTTTAGAGTAATGCTGAATCATACGCGGGATGTCTTGAGCGCATTTGATTGCTTCTTCTAAACTACATTTTGTGAACTCAAAAAAAGAAGCACAATTGTCATAGGGATTTCTGACAGTCGTTATAAACTTTGTTCTTGGAAGTAATGGTGATATCGAAGTGTGGCAGGCCATTACATAATGATTTCTTTCGTCTGGATCCTTTAGGGCTTGGCTCTTGTATAGGCTAAAATAGCTTTCGTCATCCAAAAGAATCTTACTAGGAAACAAGTTAAGTTTTTGTGCCTTAAATATCTCCCTAACAATATTGTGAGTCCACGTAGTCCCAGTACAAGAGACCGTTGAAATCCATGTGGTGTTATGATTATACATTCGAAATAAATACTTAATATGCGTGTTTATCCGTAAAAATTGCAAATCCTATGCCAAAAAACCTCTGTTTTCCGTAGGGTAAAATCCGTTAGAAATTTTATTCATACTTGTATGGCGACTTATTTTTTCAGATCTCCTCTCCATTTTTAAAGTATTAGGCTTTAGGAATGTTAAAGTAATTAATTGTAGCCTTTTCTAAAACTCCATAGAACTTTGCACTTAAATTCAAATTCTGATCGTCTTTTTTAAACAAGTAAAGTTAAGAACCTTATCCACATCCATAAAATCATTGAACTCGAAGGAGTTCATAGGAAAGAGCGTGCAGGATAGCCACCATTCAAAATTAAATGATAAAAGAAGTGATCATCCGTCAAATGGGGGCTTTTTCGAATATATCGCCTGCGGTCTCAATCACTGCATCTAATTTTCCTACTTTTTCACAGATATTCATGATTGTAGGGCAATCTTTGAACGGATCACCGCCACAAGCGTCTCTCAATATACTAAAACCCGCAGTTTCTTGTACAGTGCGAACGCAGGTAAATAAGAAAATGTCAGCATAGGAACAAGTTGAACCAATTAAAAAAGCCTGGTTTTGGTTGGGAGATAGGTGTTTCTCTAAAAAACTAGTTCGAATACTGTGTAGTTTTGTAAGATTAGCTATACCAGTTTCTTTTCCACCGTCAGCAAGAGTATCTGTAAGCCGTAAGTTCCTCCAAAAAGGCTCATTGTGGCCTGTTATGATATCGTGAAATGGAGAAAGAACAAAAGAATAATAGTCTTGCACCCAACTCCAATACATATTCGCAAGTGCTGAGTCCTCCGGACTTTTAGGTGTTAAAGGTCCAGGATATTTTGAGACAAGATACAGAACGATAGCCATAGAGTCATTTAATTCAATCCCATTGCTATGATCTTTCATCCAGGGAACAGTACCAAAAGGTGCCTGCTTGTCTTTATCAAAATCATCTCCCATCGGATTAGAAAGCATGTAATTGCATGTGATATTGTGCATTCTGCAAACAATCTTTATCTGTAAACCTCTCCCCACAACTGGTAAATATGCTAGATCAATTTCTTTCATTTTTTTCTCTCCAATAAAAATATGATATTATTTTTAAACGGTTATAATTTTTGTTGCAATATTAAACGACAAAAAATATTACCTAGAGTAACGACAAAGCGTGAGTTGGCTCATGTGTCTGCAAAAATAATCTTCTTTGGTCAGAAAGGTCTTTTTATTAATTTTATCAAAAGAAATAATACATTTACGCTTTAAAGATTACTACTTCATTTGTTTTTGAGCTCCCCCTTTAAAAGTAAAAAATTCTACCCTTTTTTCACGTAGAATACGTTTCCAAATTTCCAAAATGCTTAAACATTTTGATAATAAAAGTTAAAGATCAGAATTCTAGGAGTAATAAAGAAAGTTGGTTCCGGTGATAGGAAAATCTTTTGATCGCAACCTCAAATTCTACCCAAAAATAACAGAGGTATAGTCTCAAAACCCTCAAGAGGAAAGTACGACAAGTTTCCGATAGAATAGGTTCTTATCTTTCGCACTAGTTTTTCTAGTTTAAGATAAAAATTTACTGTGATTAAAGACTTTTTTAACAGCATTAAAAAGTCTCCAAATGCAATTATTTTAATGTATACACTTTGTATATATTTGTATATATTTGTATATATTTTCAGAAGATAAGGTTTACCCTGGTAAGGGTAAGTTGGATAATCCAGTTTATGAGAGTTAAAAATAATAAATGGATTTCATTTGAGGAAGCTCGGGAATTTACGAGAGACTTGGAGGT
>CACIIZ010000105.1 GCA_902586855.1 uncultured Alphaproteobacteria bacterium
TAGAGAGTCATATAATCTGTCCATGTGCTCATCAAAAAAAAGCCATTTTCTTTTGTGAAGCCTTAACCCTTCCCAAATTCCATCTCCCAGAAGAAAACCACTATCAAAAACAGAAATACTTGCACTCTCTCGATGAAGTAACTCTCCATTGACATTTATCTTGACTTCAAGATTCCTACTATCGTCCTCAGAACTATGTGTAATAGAAATATTAAACTCTCCTCGTTGAAAAAATTAAATCCATCCTGCCAGCTCGTTTTCAATAATTTTGATGAAAGCGCTGATGTGTTCGTCTCGGTCATTGAGACAGGGGATGTATAAAAATGATTTCCCTCCAGCTTCAATAAAACTCTCGGCAATTTCTTGCTTAATTTCCTCAAGTGTCTCTACACAATCCGAGGAAAAAGCAGGCGCCACAATTGCTATATTCTTCTTTCCCTTGCTCGCTAGCTCGGCTACATAATCAACAGTTGATGGCCCAACCCATTTTTCAGGACCAAATTTTGACTGAAATGCAGTTGTGCAGTAATCTTTCTCCCATTTCAACTCATTTCTCAACAATCGCGTCGTCTTTTGACACTGACAATGATATGGGTCTCCTGCTAGTAGATAACGCTCTGGTACACCATGATAAGATACAACCAAGTGGTCAGGTTCATTCTTTTCTTTTGCATAAGCCTCCTTAATAGAATTCGCTAAAGCTTTTATATATAATGGATTATCAAAGTAAGCTGGGACAGTTCTAAGAGCAGGTTGCCAATTCATTTTCATAAGTACCCTAAAGGCTTGATCATTAGCTGTCGCAGTTGTGGGTCCAGCATACTGAGGGTATAGTGGAAAAAACAGTATTTTTTCGCATCCTTTTTCTTTAAGGTCCTTTAAAACTTTTTCTGTAGAAGGTTTTCCGTATCTCATGCAAAACTCTACTAAAATTTTTCCTTTATATTTACCTTTAGTAAAATGAAAATTTAGCTTTTTATGTTGATTTCTTGTTATTGTTAATAATGGACTTTCGTCCTGTTCCTCATTCCATATGCTCTTATATGCCTCCCCCGAGGAAAATGGGCGTTTTGAAAGAATAATAATTTGCAACAAAGGTTGCCAAAGCCACTTGGGATAATCAATTACTCGTCTATCAGATAAGAATTCGTTTAGGTAACGTCTCATAGACCAATAATCCGTATTGTCTGGGGTTCCAAGATTAGCAATAATAACACCTATTTTAGCCGCTGCGATTGGGGGATGGTCACGACCAGCAAATTCTAATCTACCTTTACCTGGCTTGTCTAATTTCAATGCTTGGATCCTAAATGTGAAATGGAATTCTTAGATTGTATCTCCATAATTGTAATTATGTTGCCAAAGAAAAATTGCAATACAACCTTTTCCAAAACCTTGAATAAATTGACTATTTAATTCCACTGGGTTTCGAATTCCAGCCAGTCAAACAAATTACGTCAAATGTTGCTTGATATTTTTTTTTGTTGAGGCTTATTCTTTTATAATTATCTCTATAATAATTTATTACATCCATTAAAACCTTTTTTGGTAGGGTCCGTCTACTCCTTTCAATCATAACATTTGTCTCACCCATTCCTCTAATATCACGCAAAAGATCCATAGGGTCGTTGTATTCAATCAAATAACTCAGCTTGTCTGAAACGCAATATTTGAAACCTGCCCGACTAAGTAAACTCCCAAAGGTGGGAATGTCCACCATTGGATTTATGCGAAAAAAAATCTTACCAAAAGTTTTAAGATCAGCGTATTCAAAGGACTTTCTAAGTTCAAAAAGGCTATTTTCGCCAAAGGCATACGCCAATAGCATTCCGTTCTTTTTGAGTGATCTACGCATTTGGACTAATCTTGCTATAGGATCATTAATAGAATGCAGATATAAGGCACTAACTATTAGGTCTCTAGACCCTTCCTTCATCAGGGAAATCTCTTCATCGTAATAACAGCTGGAACTGGGATGTCGATAGTATAATTTACGCTTCCAGTACCGTGCAAAAGGACCAATTATCGATACATTATTAAATACCTTACTTTGTTCTCTTACTCTATCTTTAAGGTCTGAAATCACCTGGTCATGGAGAAAAGAAACAAATCCTTGACTGTTTGCTCTCTTTTTTCTGTGCTCCATAAGGGCTTCATCAAAAATATTTTCTTGTGTTTGCATAAGTGATTTAATTACAAAGGCTATTAGACTTATTATTGTAAAGCATATATATAAAAAATGAAAACACCTACTAAGATCGCAATAGTGCAACTTTCTTCCAGTGATAAGCCAGCTGAAAATTATGTAAAGATTGAGAATTACCTCCACGATGCTCAAAGGAAAGGAGCTCAGTTCATCTTAACTCCAGAAGTTTCTAATTTCATATCTGTAGATAACAGTCTTAGAAAAAGAGTCTTAAAAACTGAAAACGAGGAGCCAATCTTAAATCTTTCAA
>CACIIZ010000106.1 GCA_902586855.1 uncultured Alphaproteobacteria bacterium
CCAAGACTTGGAGAGGTAAACCCGAATCTGTAAAATCAGCAATGGCAACCACTTTTGCGGCCTCATTAGAGTTGGTAAAATCAGGCGAATTAACTATAAAGCAGACTACTCCATTTAAGGCACTTAAGATGAAGAGTACTAAATAGTTAGGATATCAAATGAACTTTTTTCATCAAAATAATCAGAAACACCAAGGTAGAACAGTTTGTAATGAAGCCTTTGATTTGAGTAAAAATGGATTGAAAGAAACTTGGGACGATCAAAAGATCTTGGAAGCAGTATTATTCTCTGCAAAAGAACCAATGACCGTCAGGGATTTAAAAAAATTCTGTCCAAGTATTTCTAATCTGGGCGAAGCTCTATCAAGATTGAGAGCTTTTTATAGCGATCGGGGTATAAATCTTGTCAAAATTAGGGATGCATACGCCTTTAGAACTGCTCCTAAGTACAGCAATCTTTTTAAACAACACATAGAAAAAAAAGTAAAGCTATCTAAAGCTGCTAGGGAAACCTTGGCTATTATCGCCTACAACCAGCCAGTAACCCGATCAGATATCGAGGCTGTTCGAGGAGTCAGTTTGTATAAAGGCCTCTTAGATACCCTGCTTGAAACTGGCTGGATTAGTATAGGTCCGAGAAGAAATACTCCAGGTATGCCTATAACATTTGTAACTACCAACGAGTTCTTGGATCATTTTGGATTACAAGCAGTTGAAGATATGCCAAACTTTCAGGAATTGAATGAATCTGGATTAGTGGGTCACGCAACAAAATATTCTGAGAGGGTAGATTAGTTGTGGCAAATAATACAGAAATGTTTTCGCTTAATTCTTGAAATGTTTAGACAACTTAAGGCTTTGACCCTGATAATTTGATTTTAGCTCTTTCCCGTATAGCACTTTGGGTTTATCAAGCATATTTTCAAAAATTAATTGTCCCACTGTTTGACCGTGTTCCAGCAAGAATGGTGTCTCATGACATCTGACTTCTAAGACGGCTCTCGATTCTAGGGAGCCGTCTGTGCTATACCCGAATCCAGGATCAAAAAAGCCCGCATAATGAACACGGAACTCTCCTATCATAGAAAGATAGGGAGCCATCTCAGCTGCAAATTGGGGAGGCACGCTAACGTATTCTCTGCTGCTGAGGATATAAAATGCACCTGGATCTAGGACGATTCTATCGTCTCTTGTCGTTACCTTATCCCAGAAATCTTCTGCTCTGTAATGATTTACTTTTTCCAAGTCTATCAGGTCAGTATGAGGTTTTGCTCGATAGCCAACCACTTCACCATGTTGACTTTTCAAATTTATTGAGAAGCTCTTGGTAAGAGGCATTAAGCATTCTATGTTGTTATTAGTTTCTTCACTATTTTTTATTTTCTTTAAGCGTTCCATACTAAAGGAGTTATTTGTTTTAAACCTTATTTGATTTAAGGCGATACCCGTTCTTGCAAAAACTGAAAAGGAATTTGGAGCTATTTCAGTGTAAAGAGGTCCCGAATAGCCGTGACTTACTGTATCAAATTCAGAGCCATAATCAACAATTAGTCGAGTGAATAAATCTAGTCTTCCAGTTGAACTTTTTGCATTAGCCTGGGCTTCAACATATTCTGGTAAGTCCAAACTTTCTTGTAGTTGAACTAGGTAAACGGAACCCTTTTCTAATATGTATCCATCGTTGAGGTTAATTTCTTGCATTGCCAGTTGATCGATCCATGTTTCTACCTTTTTGGCTTTTCCTGGTAAAAAAGAAGCTTGCATTCTCCATGCTTTTGAGCCCAGACGAAGATCGATGCTGGAGGGTTGTATTTGCTTAGGTGCGAGTGGTACTTCAAAGGTAATGGCGCGGTCAAGAACTAGATTCTCAATTTCCTGAGAAGGAAGAACAGCCTGAATAATCTTTGAGACTGGTTTTACCATCTATTTGATAATCCTCTTTACACTTATAAGATGGTCGGGCTAGCGAGATTTGAACTCACGACCTCTCGTCCCCCAGACGAACGCGCTACCAGACTGCGCTATAGCCCGTTTTATTATGCATCTTTTTTTCTTGAAATATTCTGCAGTTTCTTCATTCTTTCGGTAATCTTGTTTTTCACCGAGAGTAATTCCGTCTTTATTTCAGCTAACCTTATTTTGTCAAGACCGTTGCTATGTTTCCTTAATTCCACAGGAAAATGAATTGGATTTTCTAGTTCAGTATTATCCGTTTCGTCTTTCGCTGACTCTTTTGCCTTCTTCCTGGCTGTTTCACCTATCTTCATCAAATATCTTATACCATTTTCTTTTATTAGCCTTTTTACCCCGATAATAGTCATACCATTACCGTGAAGTAGCTCCTTAATACCAAAAAGAACCAAAATATCATTTGGCCTATAGAACCTTCTACCTGCTGCCCTTTTCACTGGTT
>CACIIZ010000107.1 GCA_902586855.1 uncultured Alphaproteobacteria bacterium
TCAAGGACTGCTGTTGGAGAACCATGTAGTCCCATTTTTTTCTCTAAAGAAATCGTGTTGACATTATTTTCAGATATCAAATCACCCGAATCGTTTGGTAAATACTTTGGCACTAAGAATAGTGAAATTCCCTTTGTCCCCTCAGGACTACCTGATAATCTTGCAAGAACAAGATGGCAAATATTGGTGGTGAGACAATGGTCTCCCCAACTAATATATATTTTCTGGCCAGTTACTCTATATAGCCCATCCTTGTCGCGTATTGCTTTTGCTCTTATGGAGCCTACATCCGATCCGGCCTGAGGTTCTGTTAGATTCATTGTACCAGACCATTCTCCAGAATTTAATTTAGGTAAAAAGAGTTCCTTAATGCGCTCGCTAGCATGTTTTTCCAAAGCTTCAATCTGACCTTGAGTCATTAAAGGATTTAGAGCTAAAGAAAGGCATCCACTCGATAATATCTCATTGACGCAAGTGGTCAAAACCAGAGGTAATCCTAATCCTCCATACTTTGTTTGACCAGAGATCCCTATCCAACCCCCTTTTGCAATGGCATCATATGCCTTAGAAAAACCTGACGGCAAGATAACTTTTCCGTCTTTAAAACATGCTGGATTAACATCGCCATCCCTATTGACCGGGGCCACGATACTTTCAGTTAATTTGCCTACCTCCTCAAGAATAGCATCGATAGTTTCATCATCCAAATTTAAACTTTTTCCCTTTTCAGATCTGTGATTAATATCAAATAAATCCTTAAGGAGAAATTTCATTTCCTCAATAGGGGCAAAATACGACAACTAGTCACCTTCCTTATTAAAACCAATTAATTGATTATTTTGTTGATGAAATACTTTAAACGAATATATTTCTATAAAAAGATAAAAATGAAATTTTTTACTAAAAAGTAGCATGACTTCAACAGAAATTTTATCTGGCAGTAAATCTGGTATCTTAAGAGCCGCAAGAATACTTAATGATGGAGGGTTAGTGGCATTTCCAACAGAGACCGTTTACGGTCTGGGGGGTGACGCAACTAAACATGAAACAGTAAATAGAATCTATACAGCCAAGGGTAGACCTGAGAATAATCCCCTTATTATTCACGTGTATGATGAAAAGAGAGCCAGAGAACTTGTCAAAATGAATTTGTTAGCCGAAAGTCTTGCAAACTCTTTTTGGCCCGGCCCCTTAACAATGGTATTAAAACAAGACTTTAGTGGAAAATTAAAAATAGCGGAAACTGCCGTATCGCAGTTGGAAACGATAGCTATACGGGTTCCTGCGCACCCAGTGGCCAGAGAAATCTTGCGCCTCTGTAAAAATCCTATAGCTGCCCCTTCAGCTAATATGTCGGGGAAATTGAGTACTACTCGATTTGAAGATGTACAAGCATGCATGTCCGGGAGAGTGGATGCAATTATGGATGGAGGACCATGCCCAATCGGCGTGGAAAGCACGATAATAAAAGTCCAGGATGAAATAATATCTATATTAAGGCCTGGTACAATTACAGAAGAGCAAATTAGCTCTGGATTGGGGCAGAGCTTTTCTGAAAAGAAAAAAACTGAAAAGAAAATATCGTCACCTGGACAATTCAAATCTCATTACTGTCCCAAAACACCTATTCGTCTTAATATTATTCATCCAAGAGCAGACGAACTTTTATTAGCTTTTGGCCCATTACCAGCAGGAGTGAAAGGACTTAGCCTCTCTGAAATCTCGGATCCCCATGAAGCGGCCATGAATTTGTATAGTTCTCTCGCAGATCTAGATGAGCTAGCAAGGATCACTAAATCATCAGCGATAGCTATACAACCCATACCAAAAATTGGAGTTGGAATCGCTATAAACGATCGCTTGCGACGTGCTGCAAATCGATTACAATAGTGTTTGTATTACAATGATTATGCCCTGCCACCATCATTTGCTAAAAAGGCATTTTCAATTCCTAGCGAGCACAGCGACAATTTGTATTTCTCAGAAAAGTTTTGATCAAAAATAATTGACGAATCTGCTTTGACTACCAACCATGAGTCTTCCAAAATTTCTCGCTCTAACTGACCAGCATGCCATCCCGCATACCCTAGGGTAAATAGGCTAGAAACTGGTCCTTTACCTCGGCAAATATCCTCCAAGGCTTTTGTATCATTGGTTAAATTACACTCATTATTCAACTTTAGTGTTGCGTTCGAAAGATAATATTCAGGTGAATGCAATAGAAATCCTCTCTT
>CACIIZ010000108.1 GCA_902586855.1 uncultured Alphaproteobacteria bacterium
TTCTATTTCAGATTCGTGTTTTTGATTTTCTAATCTGATTAGTCTTTCTTTATTTCTTTTCAAAACAGAATAAACATTACTGTTTTCCCAAAGGTTTCCTTTGGAAGTCTTTATTCCTTGTTCATTTAAATGATTAGATATCTTCCTATAACCCATTCCAGAGTCATGTAATGACTTTATTAAGTCATGTGTCTTTTGTTGTTCATCAGACCAGAGATGTCTGTTCCTGTCAGAAACTAGATTATTTGTTGAACAAAAGACCGAAAAACAAAGATATTGAGAGTATTCACCAGAAAAATAAACACTCTTTGAAACTACTCTACTGTGACTGATTTTGCCAAATTTCTAGGCTGATCAACGTCAGTCCCCTTTATAACAGCCGTGTAATAAGCGATCAACTGAGAAGGTAAAGCATAGATGATGGGCTCAATAAAGCTATGGCATTTTGGCATGATGATTTTGGGTAAATTAAGTTTTTGCAAACTATCACTTCCCGCATGATCAGTTATTAGTAAAACATTCCCAGCACGCGCTAAGACCTCTTCAACATTAGAAATTGTTTTCTCAAAAAGATCATTATGAGGAGCAAAACATACTACTGGCATATTGGAGTCAATTAAAGCAATAGGTCCATGCTTTAACTCACCACTCGGATAACCTTCTGCGTGAATATAACTAACTTCCTTGAGCTTAAGCGCCGCTTCAAGCGCTAACGGATACAAACTCCCACGAGCAAGAAACAAGGCATTAGTAGCATTCTCAAGTTTCAAGGCAAAATACTTGAATTCCTTCGATTTGCTCAAAATTTCAGAGATGAGGCGAGGCGCACTCAGTAAAGCATCAACGAGCTCCGAAGTCTCCCTACCAGATGAAAGTTTTCGATTTTTTGCGAAATATATAACCACCGAGGCCAAAACTGCAAGCTGTGACGTAAAAGCCTTAGTGGAAGCTACGCCTATTTCAGGTCCAGCCTTAATTGGTAGAACAAAATTAGACTCCCTTGCGATAGAGCTTTCCATCACATTTAGTACAGAAATTATTGTTTTTACCTTCCCCTTAACCTTTCGCAATGCTGCCAAGGTGTCGGCTGTCTCTCCTGACTGGCTCACAAATATTGCGCAATCATTTTCCCCAAAATTGCTGTGGCGATATCTGAACTCGGACGCCACATCTATTTCTACCGAAATTTTGGCATATTTTTCAAACCAATACTTTGCCACGAAACATGCATAATAAGCCGTACCACATGCTATCAAAATCAATTTGTTAATTTTTTCAATTTTTTTCAAGCCTTCTAGCATTTCTACACTAGAACTTTCGTAGTCTATAAAACTTGCTATGGCATAACTAAGAACTTCGGATTGTTCATTGATTTCTTTTAACATAAAATGCGAGTAATTACCCTTTCCAATTGAGCCAAAATCTTTTTCAATACTACTTTTGTCTCTGTTTACCTTTACCCCTGACTGGTCAAAAATACTAACACCCTTCTTATCAACGATTCCCCAATCATCTTCTTCGAGAAAAGTAACCTCTTCAATCAAATGCGAAATGCTCACAGCATCAGATCCAACATACATACCCGACTTTGCATAACCAATAACCAAAGGCGCACCACGCTTAGAGACAAAAAGCTTGTCTCCCTTTTCCCCTATCATGAAACATAGAGCAAAGGCTCCCTCTAGACGGCTTATTGTTTTCTCAAATGCTTGTTCAATATTATATCCTTCATCCAAAAAAGAAGCACACAGCTGTACAATAACTTCTGAGTCAGTTTCAGAAGTAAATTTATAGCCCTGGCCTTCAAGTTCGGTCTTAATTTCTCGAAAATTTTCTATAATACCATTGTGAACACCTACCAAGGAACCTTTCTGATGGGGATGAGCATTATTTCTGCTCGGCACGCCGTGGGTAGCCCAGCGTGTATGCCCAATTCCAATATTACCAGATAGAGGTTTCTCTCTTACCAAAGCTTCCAGGTTTTCAATTTTTCCTTTAGCTCTTCGACGTTCAATCTTGGAACCTTGGATAGTGGCAATACCCGCACTATCATAACCTCGATATTCAAGCTTTTTCAAAACTCCCAATATAGTCGAGGTAACATCTTCATTATGTATCACTCCAATTATACCACACATATGCTGAGACCAAATTTTTCCTGC